>NZ_CAXGLS010000063.1:0-9973 GCF_964010655.1 uncultured Idiomarina sp. | reverse complement strand
TTGATACTGCTGAAACTATAAAAAAGGAGTGTCGTAAACATGCTGAAAATGAAAATAAACAGAAGTTATCAAGTGTCGATATTCCAATAAAAGAAAGTGGCGTATTAACTCAGCGTTTAAGAAAAGAACAGCAGACGGAGTTTGAGCCTTATGTTATTACTCCCCATCGCAGAAACTATATTCAACCCATGCTTACTACAAATGACATCAACCATGAGCAATACGCTCAAATTGAAGGTTATGAGAGGAATCTGGAAGATTATGCTGTCGCATTGATAATCAATTTATTTATATCAGTATTTGGTTTTATTGCTCTCGTGTTCGGTGTTCAGACGACCGTTTCCTTTGATTACATTATTTCAATTTCCGTGCAAGGTTTAGTTTGGAAAATCGGCCTACTGTTGTTATCCCCGATACTGATGTTTATTCTCGCCTACCTGTCATTTGCAGTCGTGTTTTTGCTGTACAACTACGTTGTTAAATATACGGGTGGTTTAAAGCTACATTGGGTAAATGCAGACAATGATGCGTAATTAACGCTACTCATTAGTACGTAATTGGAAAAATCACTGAGGGCGACTTATGGAATCTATTAATTGGGCTGATTTTGAAAAAGTCGATATTCGTGTTGGTACGATTGTCGATGTTCAACCTTTTCCGGAGGCGCGTAGACCTGCTTATAAGTTACAGGTCGACTTCGGTGACAAAATTGGCATTAAAAAGTCGAGCGCGCAAATCACTGACTTATACGCACCGGATGAGCTACTCGGTAAGCAGGTGTTAGTGGTCGTCAACTTTCCACCAAAGCAAATCGGTCCGTTTATGTCGGAGTGTTTAGTGACCGGACTGCATCGAGCAGATGGCTCTGTCGTTCTGTCGACAGTGGATAGAGATGTACCCAATGGGACTCGGCTGGCATAGCCAATGAAGCACACTAATAAGGAAATCAAATGCCACACAAAGCTATCAATTTTAAAGAAAAACTAGGTCTGTTTAACGAACAGTGGTCGCCTAAGGTCATTGCAGAGATGAACGACTATCAATTTAAAGTGGTCAAGCTGCAGGGCGACTTTGTTTGGCATGATCATAAAGATACTGATGAGACTTTTATTGTACTCGCGGGTAAGCTGCGTATTGACTTTAGAGATGGTCATGTTGAGTTATCCGAGGGTGAAATGTACGTCGTACCCAAAGGCGTCGAGCACAAACCCTATGCTGAGCATGAAGCTCACGTGTTGCTAATTGAACCTCGTGGCGTGGTAAATACTGGCGACGAAGAGGATAGTAAAACGGCGGCGAATGATGTTTGGGTTTAGTTAATCACTTTATTTAGATGGCAACCTGCTATGGCAACAGCGTGTTAACCGAACGTTGTGAATTGAGCAATTTTAATCAAGCCTGACAACCTCAGTTGGGTTTTAATGATGACCTGCTGAGGGGGAGTGTGCGGTATGACGAATTATCAACGTCGGTTTTTGGAAGTGATCAACTATATAGAAACACACCTTGATACCGATCTTGACGTTAATGCGTTATGTCAGCACGCCTATTTGTCTAAATACCATTTTCATCGCCAGTGCTCGGCATTCTTTGGGATGTCTGTGATTAAGCTCGTGCGGCTACTGCGACTTAAACGGGCGGCTTATCAGCTCGCTTATAGAGATAATGGCAGTATTTTGGATATCGCACTGGCGAACGGCTACGAGAGTCACGAGGCATTTTCGCGGGCGTTTAAAAAGTATTTTGACAAAAGCCCATCCGATTTTCGGGACACACCCAACTGGGCTCCTTGGCACGCTCAATACGACCCCATATTAACGCTAAGGAACAACATTATGAGTAACACCGATAACTTTAATGTCGATGTGATTGACGTTGATGAAATTGCAATTGCTGTGATGCCTCATCGTGGCGCCCCAAATCGGTTGGGGCAAACGATTCAAAAGTTTATAGAGTGGCGCAAGCTCAATCGACTTCCACCGGGTAAAAGTCGAACGTTCAATTTGGTTTATGATGACCCTAATACGACGGCGCCGGAAGACTATCGCTTTGATCTGTGTTGCTCCACAGAGCAGTCCGCTGAACCCAATGACTATGGTGTTGTCGATAGTGCTATTCCTGCAGGCAAATGTGCGCGAGTGAGACATACGGGTAGCGATGACGCGATAGGTATTGTGGTGAACTTTCTGTACACGCAATGGCTAGCGGATTCAGGTTACGAAATCAGAGATTTTCCGATTTACTTTGAACGGATAAGCTTTTTCCCTGACGTCTCAGAGAGTGAAATGGTCACCGACGTTTACTTGCCCATTAAATGAGGCGCTCGGATGTTCCCCAACCGCTGAAGAGTTGGCATTTCGTCAGCAACCGGGTTCGAGTTTTTAGTCACGCCGAACCTAACTTTTTGGTTTTAACCGGCTAACACCTAGCATGCGCATGCCAACGCGTTCGTAGACCGGCTCGCTGGTGCCATGTTTCACTTTATGGAAGAAGTATTTTTCAAAGCCTATTTTTGCCCAGTGCACCCAACGTCCGGAACCTGTCCAGTTTTGGTTGCGTGGAGGGTTTTGTGGTACCGCTAAAAATGCCATACCCGTATTGCCCATATCAGCCAAGCATAATGCACTGAGTGTGGGCTCTGTGGTTGCAGGTTGCTCTGCTAAGGTCGATTGAATATTCGCCACGATAGCCGAGGTCATTGATTCAATCATGAGTCCAGTTTTGGGGGCGCCGACAGGCACCGGGGTTTCTTCAATAGGTGCGATGGCGACACAAACACCGGCGGCATAAATTTCAGGATAGGCGAGGGCGCGTTGATATTTGTCGGTTTTAACGAAGCCTTTGGGGTTACACAAATCGGGGACCTCGGCGATGGCTGGTGAACCTTTAAAGGCGGGTAAAAACATCGCTAAGTGATACGGTAGCTGTTGCTGGGATTTGATGCTGCCGTCGTCGTTGATGACCTCAAAGGATGCTTTGTCTTGCTCGAATTCTGTCACTTTCGCGTTACAGACCCATTTTATTCCGTGCTCTCGAAACTGATGTTCCATCAGACCTTTTGAATCGCCAACACCGCCTAGCCCCATGTGACCGATATACGGCTCTGGGGTAACAAAGGTAATGGGCACGCGGTCACGGATTTTACGTTTACGCAGCTCATACTCTAACGAAAGCACGTACTCATAGGCGGGACCAAAGCAGCTCGCGCCGGGTAGTGCTCCGACCAATACGGGGCCTGGATCGTCGATGAGTCGTTGAAAGGCTTGATGAGCTTTTACTGCATGGTCAACGGTACAAATCGATTGCGTATAGCCGTGCTCTGGACCGGCACCGGGAATTTGTTCAAAGGCGAGCTTGGGTCCCGAACAAAGAACTAAAAAGTCGTAGTCTTTTTGACTGCCATCACCGAGGGTGAGTCGTTTGTGCTCCACATCAATTTGTTTTACGCCTGAGCTGTTAAATCCGATGTGATGTTTATCGAATATCGGCGCAATGGGGAGGACAACTTGCTCGCGTGTTCTGGAACCTAACGCGACCCATGGATTTGACGGCACGAAGTTAAATTCATTGCCCTCATGAATCACTTCGATATCAACGGTTGCTGATAGCTTCTCGCGTAGCTCAAAAGCGACTGAAACACCGCCTAATCCGGCACCAACGACAATAACTTTGCTCATTAAGCGTCTCTGGTATGTTTGGGAGTATTATTTGAATATGGTGGACGGTTAAAAATTAGTCAACACATGCATCACAAACAATTAATAAATAAGCAGACTAAATTGATTTACATCAGGATTGAGCTAATGGCGGCATAGGCTGATCCATTCTTTGCTATCAAAACTACAATTCAGTACTCACCTTTATTAAAGGATCGCGAACATGACAGATAAGATTAAAGCACTAAAACTCAAAGACCCCTTTGGTTTAGATAATATCGAGGTCACTGAATTGGACGACCCGGGTCAGCCCGCGGCGGGAGAAGTCCGTGTGCGGGTTAAAGCCAGCTCGTTGAATTTTCATGACTATGGTGTTGCCGCTGGTTTTATTCCAACCGAAGATGGGCGCATTCCGATGTCAGACGGTGCGGGTGTTGTCGAGGCCGTGGGTGAGGGTGTTGAAGAGTTTGCTGTGGGCGACCCTGTGGTTTCAACGTTCTTTCCCTACTGGCAAAGTGGTCCAGCGCCTGTGGGTGACTTTAAGCAGACGCCCGGGGATGGCATTGATGGGTATGCCCGTGAAGTGGTCGTGCGCCCTGCGCACTTCTTTACTCACCAACCTAAAGGCTATAGCCATGCTGAATCGGCAACACTGACAACAGCGGGTCTCACGGCTTGGCGCGCGTTGGTCGTCGACGGCGGCATCAAACCCGGCAACTCGGTGTTGGTACTGGGTAGTGGCGGTGTTTCGGTATTTGCTTGCCAGCTCGCGAAGAGCCTGGGCGCGACAGTGTTCGCGACGTCATCGTCAAATGATAAGCTCGAGAAGTACAAAGCGCTTGGTGCGGATCATACGATTAACTACAAAGAAGACCCGGAGTGGGGTAAAACGGTTCGCAAGCTGACGGATGGACGCGGTGTTGACCACGTTATTGAGGTGGGCGGCCCCGGTACGTTACCGCAGTCGATCAATGCTGTCGCGATCGCCGGCCATATCGCGTTGATTGGCGTGTTAACCGGCAGTGCGGGTGAAGTACCAACGGCTAAGTTGATGGCAAAGCAAGCGCGTTTACAAGGACTTATCGTGGGCAGTTGCGATGATCAAAAAGACTTTGTGCGCGCGCTCGAATCCAATGGCGTGAAACCTGTTATCGATAAGACCTTTGGTCTCGAAGAACTGGCTGACGCATTCCGTTACGAAGAGTCGGGCAAACACTTTGGCAAGATTTGTTTAGCGTTTTAATTGTTTACTCACTCGTTGAAAGCCGTGCAGTGTGAATTCGCACTGCACGGTTTTAACTAAAACGATAACTTACCAAGCGTACTTCACCGACAGCTCAAAATTACGTTCCGCACCGAAGAAGCCTTGATTATAAAAATCGATGCTTGAGTAATATTTTTCGTCAAAGAGGTTATTGACGTTGAGGCTTAAGTCCCACTGAGGTGTCAGTTGGTAGCTTGCCATTGCATTAACCACGGTATAGCTGTCCTGGGTAAATGTCTCCCCATTAGGACCAATGCCGGGGTTTGAGATATCACTTTGCCAATTCGCGTTAACACCCACTTTTAACGCATCAGACGCTTGGAATAGTACGCTCGTTTTGACCATGTTTTCGGGCAAGAACGGGGCATAATCCGAGCCGTCACGATCAGTTGACTCATTGTGCGTATAGCTAACAAAGATGTTTAGCGCGTCGTTGGGTTTACCGTTTAGTTCAAGCTCATAACCTTCGCTTTCTGCACCAGCAACACCTATTGACGGATAAATGTTGGTGCCCGGTAATGGTTCTGCGGCATCCGGGTCAGTAATGGCTAAGTTATCCTCTTTAACTTTGTAAACGGCAAAACTAGCCGTGAGTGCTTCGTTAAAGAAGTCGCCCTTTATACCGATTTCGCTGTTGGAGCCTTCGACGGGACCGACCAACTCAAAGTTTGCATCAATCGCGCTTTGAGGTTTGAAGATCTCTGTGTAACTCGCGTAAGTCGAGATAATATCCGATATATCGTAAACAATGCCGAAGTACGGGGTGTTCACACCCGAGTGCTTGAAGTCGCTCGGTGAGAAGGGGGACTCCACGGTTGTTTCGTAAGTCGTTAAGCGATTACCAATAATGGTCGTGAGTTCGTCAGTCAGGCTGAGTTGTGCAGCCGCGTAGACACCTTGCTGCTTATATGACTCGAAGGTGCTGTAATTCGGTGTTTGGTTAAAGTCAACGGGCTCTACACCGTTACCCCAGTCAAAGATACTTGGGACCGTAATAGGGTCATTAGTGCCGTATGATACTGAATCAACGGTTTGTTTTGAGTGCAGGGCGCCGGCAGTGAGCTGGTGTTCACGTCCAAACAGCTCAAATGGCCCCGATGCTAAGAATCGCACGGATGTTTGTTCACGGTCGGCGACATAGTGGTTAGGCGAGGTGCCAAGGCCTGTGCCGGTTTCTTTGTCAGGAAAACCCGAGAAGTAGAGCAGGTAGCCATCCATTTTGCCTTCTCGACGCTCAACATCAAACTGAACATCCCAGCCGTTATCAAAGGCGTGCTCGACTTGTACGAACGCGTTTGTGCTTTCACGATCCCAACGGTTCCAAGGGGATGCTGTGGTGGTGCTTACTGGCAGATCGTCCGCTTGGGTGCCATCCGAATAAAATAAAGGTAGCGCGCCCCACATGCTGCCCTTCGGGTTGCGTTCACTGTAATCTGCACCCGCGGTTAAGCGTGTCTGAGTGGTTAGATCAGCGGTTACTACCGCATAAATTTGTGCGTTTTCTTTTTCTGATAGGTCAACGTAGCTGTCGCCCTCCTCGTAAGCCATTGCGACACGTGCTTTGACATTACCCGTCTCTGATAGGGTCTGCGAGTGATCGGCTTCAAAGCGGTAATTGCTCCATGAACCAATACCTAAGCTCGCGTAGCCGCCATCTTCGGCTTTTGGACGCTTACGAATCAGGTTAATGGCAGCGGAGGGTTCGCCCGCACCGGTCAGTAAGCCGGTTGCTCCACGCACGATTTCAACACGTTCGAAAATAACCGAGTCTGCGAGCGCTTCGCTAAAGAAGCTGTTATAGGCGATAGGCACACCATCAAACTGGAAGTTAGTTACATCGCGGCCTCGCGAACGGAAGAAAAAGCGGTCAGTCTCGGCCTGTTGTGCTTGTATGCCCGGTGCAAACTGCATGACATCGGCTACGGTGTCTAACGCAAAACCGTCGATAAAGGTGCGATCGATAATTGAGATTGACTGAGGCGTTTGTCGCAATGTGAGTGGTAAACCGGTTGCAGTGGTTGCGCGGTCAAGCGGGCTGCCCGTGATTTCAATATGCTCAGAAACGTCCTCTGATGGATCTGAGTTTTTCGTTTCAGTGTCTTGTTGCGCGAACGCGGTAGAGGAGAGTGTCATGCTCGCAACGGCTAATGCGATGCTGCTTTTAGTAAATATGTTCATTAGATATTTTGCCCTACTCGTTAAATAAGCAGTAAATAAGAATGATTATGCTTTTCATTTTAGTTGATAATCATTCTTATTTTCAATAGGCAAAGTGAAATATTTAATGGTTAATCAGCTTAGGTTACCTCTGTGAAATTCCAAAAGTTGATTATTAGCAGGCAGGGTGTGGCGTTGCGCATGGGTAAAGCCCGCTTGCCTCGCTAGGTCTTGAATCCATTCTTTGTCACGGATGCCCATCTCGGGGTCGCGCGTCCTTAGCTTTTCATCAAATGCGCGATTGCTCTGTGAAGTAAACTCACCACCTTCGTTGAATGGGCCGTAAATACAGACGGTTTGAATACTGCTTAACTCAGCACTCAGCAACGCAAATAAACGCGCTACGCCCGCCGCGGGCATAATATGGCAGGTGTTTGCAGTAAACAGGGCGTCAAACTCACCGGTTGGCAGATCCTCAAATACATTAAAGACTTGCGCAGGCAAAACATTAGAAGGGGCTTGTTTATCGAGCCGTTGATTCAGTCCTGCTAAATAATGCGCCTGATCCGTCGGCTGCCAAGTGCAGTGGGGCAGGTGCTCGGCAAAATACACCGCGTGTTGACCCGTGCCGCTGCCGACTTCAAGAACGCGCTGGCTGTTGGCTAAGGCACTGGTCAATATCTCGAGAATAGGCTGTTTGTTGTTTTCACATGCTTGTGAGTAAGGCAAGTCATCGATTGTCATAGAGCAGGCGTCATTCAGGTATGAGTTTGGTTTAACGATAGCATTTTGAGGCGGAATCTGGCTATTCGAAGCGTTACAGCATAAAACGTAAATTAAAACTTTAAACGCGAATCGTTTTCATTTATTATGCGTCGCACTTAAACGAGACTGATTTTGAGGGACTCCATGAAAATGCAAAAATCTTTGTTAGCTGTGTGCGTGATGAGTGCATTAACAAGCACCTATGCTTTAGCCGAGGAACCGCAACAGACTGAACAGGTGATTGAGCGTCTAAAGATCACCGGTGAAAAGCAGGAGGGCTATAAGTCTTCTTCAGCGGAAGGTGCGACTAAGCTCGGTTTGACGATAAAAGAAACACCGCAGTCGATTACGGTTATTAACCAGCAGCAAATCAAAGATTTTGGTCTGAATGACATCAACTCCGTATTGAACAGTGCTTCAGCGGTTAACGTTGAGAATGTTGAAACTGATCGTATTTATTACACCTCGCGTGGTTTTGAACTGAACAACTTTCAGGTTGATGGCCTTGGCTTGCCGCTCGTGAACAGTAACACCCATGGACGAATCGATACGGCTTTATACGAGCGCGTCGAAGTGATTCATGGCGCGAACGGGATTATGACCGGTGTCGGTAGCCCCGCAGCCACCGTCAACATGGTGCGCAAGCGCCCAACCTCGGAAACACAAATCAGTGTCGAGGGTAGCCTGGGTTCTTGGAGTAGCAAACGTTTAGAAATCGACGCGTCTGGCAAGTTGTCGGATCGTGTGCGTGGTCGTGTGGTTGCGGCGGCGGACAATGGCGAGTCGTATCTTGACCGTTACGAAAATGACACCAAAGTGTTTTACGGTGTTTTTGACTTTGCCTTAACCGACGACACCATGCTGACCGTGGGCCACAGCGAGCATAAGAGCCATACCGATGGCAACATGTGGGGCGCATTGACGCTTTACTATGGTGATGGCACGCCGACGAATTATGATGAATCTACTAACGTTGCGGCGGATTGGTCGCAGTGGGAAGTGAGCGAGAGCCGCAGCTTTATTGATGTTGAAACGGCATTATCTGATAACTGGAACTTGCGTGCGGTTTATAACCGCGTTCGTACCGATGAAGATAGCCTTTTATTTTACACCTATCTCGGCGATGCTGAGCTCGGGTTGGATCCTGAAACGGGACTTGGTCTCGTCGGTTATGGCAGTGAGTATGACTTAGACGACAAGCAAGATACCTTTGATGTTTACGCTAATGGTACTTTTGAGGCTTGGGGCCAATTACATGAGGTCGTTGTTGGCGCTAACTACTCGCGCTTAGATTATGTTGACGTATCGTTGTACGATTTCCACACCGGTAACGGCTTCCCTGCGATGCCTTCGCTCGCCGATTGGGATGGTAATACGCCGTTCCCAGAGTTTACTGATGGACGCGATGGCAGTGTTATCGATAACACACAAAAAGCCGTTTACGCGCAGGCACGATTGGCGTTGACGAGCGACTTAAAAGTACTGCTCGGCGGTCGCTATAATGACTTTCAGACCGATGGTGTTGGCTATGGCGTCGACCAGTCGCGTGATGACGCGCAGTTTATTCCGTATGTCGGGGTGACGTATGCAGTGAATGACTCCATTACAACCTATGCCTCTTACACCGAAACGTTCCTCGCACAGTCTGAAGTGGATCGTAACTTCGAGCGTTTGGAGCCACTAACGGGTAAAAACTCAGAAATTGGTATTAAAGCCGACTTGTTTGGTGATAAAGCACTGCTGAGTGCCGCTTACTTCCATATAAAACAGGAAAATCTAGCGGTGGGTGATGGTGATGCTGAAAATCCTTCAACGGGCGTGCTTGAGCCGGTCTATCGTGCAGCTGAGGGGATTACCAGCGAGGGTGTAGAACTTGAGCTCGCCGGCGAACTATTTACGGGTCTGCAAGGTCAAGTGTCGGCAACTGTATTTGATGTCGATGGTGATCAGTTAGTTGAAGATTACACGGCTGAGAAGATGTTCAGAACCTCATTGACCTATCAATTCCAAAGCTTGCCAGACGTACGTGTTGGCGCAACCTATCAGTGGAAAGATGCAACATCGCGTGTGCAAGGTACTGTCGGTCCTGCCTATGACAATGCAGGTGAGACTATCGTGACGCACCAGCCGT
>NZ_CAXGLS010000062.1:0-10203 GCF_964010655.1 uncultured Idiomarina sp. | reverse complement strand
TTAGTAGTAATCAAAACAGAACCACTCTTTTTGATGATATATCTTTTAAATTATGGGAAGTTCAAGCTTTGATTGAGAACGACTTTTAATTAATGTACCGTAGTGACGCCTTTTTAAACCATAGGTAATGATGCTTAGACTCGGATTTTTAATACTGGTGCTTGTTGCTGTTCTGACTCAAATCAGTCAGGCGGTTGCTGATGTGCATCAATCTCACCAATCCTCTTCTGAGCAACACCTCAATTTTGAGCATGACGAATCCCACATCGATAAGCGCAATCTCCCTAAAAGTGGCGAAATCAGCTTTGACTACCATCATTGCTGTCACTGCCATGGTTCATTTCATTTATATGCCATGAAGGCTGAAAAAACTCTCGCGTTACCACGAATGGGCACAATACGTCTTGGGTATACTGAGTTTTACACTAACCCACTATCATCGCCGCTGTTCCGGCCTCCCATCTCCTCATAGCTGCCTAATACGCTGCTTTAGCAGCGCAACTAAATCATTATTTTACGCAGTAATATGACTGAGGAGTCTATCTATGGGTCCGTTTTCGACACATAGCAAACGCTTGTTTGTTGCCGTAAGTCTGGCAATAAGTTCAAGCTACGCCAATGCACAACAGTTGCCCGAGCAATGGCAAAAAACTGTGCAGCAACACCCCAGTGTTGAAGCCGCTCAACAGCAGGCTGAAGCGCTGATCCAACAGGGCAAACAATTAAATCAGCCTTTGTACAACCCTAGCTTATCGTCACGCTTAGAGCGCGAGGGTGACATCAATAATTACGCTGTTGGTCTAAGCCAGACGCTGGACTGGAGCACTCGCAATGAAGCAAGGGCCAGTCAGAGTGACGCCATGACGGCTATGGCAGTGAGTATTTATCGCCAGTCGGCGACATCGCATGCTAAAACTTTGTTGAATGCCTATGTGCAATGGCTGGACGCAAAACAGCGTTACGCACTGGCTGAGCAGCAAGAGAAAATCGTTAAACAGGCGATAAGCCTGGTTGCCGAACGACGTAAAGCCGGTGACTTAGGTGCCGTCGACGAACAACTGACGGTACTCGCGCTAAGTCGGCAACTGCAACAAACGGCAGCGGCTTATCAACAACTGCAATCCGCTGAAGCAGAGTTAAACGCTCTGCTAACAACGTCTGATGTCGGTCAACTCTCCATTAATGAGGAGCTATTTAACGTTGAACCTGCGTTAACGGCTCGTTGGCAACAACATCCAGCGTTAAAAGCCGCTTACCTGCAATGGCAATTAAAGCGCGCCGATGTCGACTGGAAACGCTCGTTAACCACCGCCAACCCAACCGTAGGCGTCGAAGCGGGCGAGAGCGATAACGAAACAGTAATTGGCTTATCATTCAGCATTCCACTACAGGTTCGCAATAACTACAGCGATGCGGTGCGCGCAGCCAATAGCGAAGCTGTTGCTGAAGAAAAACGTTTGATTGCACTAAGGCAACAATGGCAAGCAGCACTGAAATCGTCTCTTAACAATTATCGTTTTGTGAAAAAACAGTGGCAAAGCTGGCAAAGAGACTTTCAATCTCGGCAGGATGAGTCGATGCAGGTGATTGAGCAGTCCTGGCTCGCCGGTGACCTATCCACCACAGACTACCTCACCGCTGTGCAACAGCAGCTCGATAGCCAATTTGCAGGGATAGCGCTGCAAACACAATATCGGTTGGCCGCCATTGAATGGTTGTACCGTTCGGGCGAACTCAGTAAAGCACTGACGTTATCGCCGTTAAGCCAGCCAACAAACGCAGAGATTGGAGAGTAAACGATGTCAGTAAAACCTTTATACGCAGCAATAGCACTTGCGCTGAGCTTTTCGGTTATGGCGCAGGATGAACACGGACACGACGAAAAAGAAGATACCCACAAGGAAGAAGGCAAACACGAGCAAGGTGAACATAAGGAAAGCTCAGGCGTGGAGCTATCCAGCAAGCAGCTATCCATGGCAGATATCACCACGCGAACCTTGCAAACTCAAGTCATTGAATATCCGGTTTATGCCCCGGGCGAGGTGGTTGCTAACGACTTTAATAGCTATATCGTGAGTCCGCGCATCGATTCGACCGTGCTCAAACGTTTTGTCAGTATTGGCGACCACGTCGAAAAAGGTGAACCACTAGCCACCCTCTTCAGCGCGATCATGGCGGAGGCGCAAAGTCAGTATTTGGTCACACTTAACGAATGGCAACGCGTGCAGTCGCTCGGTGAGTCAACGGTGGGTGAAAAACGCTTTGTCGAAGCGAAAAACGCCTTTACCTCAGCGCAAGCGCAACTCAAAGCATTTGGTATGTCAGCCAGTGATATTAAGCGTTTAAGTAAAGCTGACTACCCTATCGGCGAATACCAACTGACCTCAGAAATTGGCGGGATTGTGGTTAGCGATAACTTTAAGCAGGGCCAGCAAGTTAATGCCGGTAACCACTTGGTTGAAGTGCTGCAAGAAGAAACCCTGTGGGTTAATGCTCGGCTACCAGGCTCAGCTGACCTTAATGTGCAGTTTGGTGATGCTGTTACGGTAAGTGTCGATAATCAGCGCTTTGCGGCAAAAGTCATTCAGGAAGGCCACACAATAGACCATAAAACCCGAACCCGAACGGTACGACTTGGGGTAAATAACGAAAAGGACCAATTACACCCTGGTTTATTTGCGGATGTTTATTTCTCAGTCAAGTCCGATGGACCGGTGCTTGCAGTTAAGGACTCAGCCTTAATGCGGGCACCTGATGGTGACTGGCAGATATTCATTGAGCACGAACCCGGAAAGTTTGAACCGAAGAAAGTCGAATTGGTTGATGAAAAGGGTCCGTGGAAAGTTATTCGAGGCGTTAAGGAAGGCACAAAATACGTAGACAACGGCGCGTTTTTCGTTCGCTCACAAATCGCTAAAGGCGGTTTTGACCCACATAACCACTAACAGGAGGTTGTATGTTTCAGCGCATTATTCAGTTTGCTGTCGCCAATCGCCTGTTATTGGTATTGGCTTTATTCAGCATCAGCATTGCGTCATTTTTTATTATTCCCAAACTTAATCTGGATGCCTTTCCCGATGTTACCAACGTTCAGGTAACGGTAAATACGGAAGCACCAGGATTAGCAGCGACCGAAGTCGAGCAGCTTATTACCTATCCGATAGAGTCGGTGATGTATGCCCTGCCCGACGTCAAAGAAGTTCGGTCAATCTCAAAAACAGGTTTATCGGGCATTACCGTGGTATTTGACGAGAGTGTCGATATCTACTTTGCCCGGCAACTGGTATTCGAGCGGCTGCAAGCGGCAAAGGAGTTGATTCCAGAGGGAGTCGGCACGCCCGAAATGGGCCCTAACTCTTCCGGTCTCGGCCAGGTTTATCAGTATCTGCTACTTGCCGAGCCGGGCTCTGGTGTCAGTAGCATGGAGCTACGCAGTCTTAACGACTATGTGGTTAAACTGCTACTGATGCCCGTTGAGGGAATTACCGAAGTCTTGTCCTTTGGCGGTGAAGTTAAGCAATATCAGGTTAACCTCAATCCCGCCAAGCTGCTGTCTTACGACCTTACCCAGCAAGATGTGATGAGCGCGGTCAACAAGAATAACGGTAACGTTGGTGGTTGGTATATGCCCCGCGGTCAGGAGCAGTTGGTTATTCGCGGCACCGGCTGGCTGGAAAGCGGTAAAAAAGGCCTGCAACAAATACGACAAATACCGCTCAAAACCGTTGACGGCGTTTCCGTAACACTGGGACAGGTTGCCGACGTCGAAATCGGCAGTGAAATTCGCCAGGGAGCGGTCTCAATGTCGCGTAAAGTCGACGGCGAGGTCAACCAGCTGGGCGAAGTGGTGTCGGGTATTGTGCTCAAACGCAAGGGCTCGAATACCAAAGCCACCATCGACGGTATTAAAAAGCGCATTCCGCTTATTCAGCAAGCATTACCCGAGGGTGTCACCTTTGAGCCGTATTATGATCAGGCCGATTTAATACAAAAAGCCGTATCTACGGTCGCATATTCACTGCTCATTGCCTTTGTCTTTATTATCGCAGTATTAGCACTGTTTTTGCTCAACATACGCGCTACTTTTTTAGTGTTACTGTCCATTCCCGTTTCTATCGCCATTGCCCTGATGGTAATGTCCGCGATGGGCATGTCAGCTAACCTGATGTCGCTGGGCGGGATTGCTGTTGCCATTGGTATGCTGGTCGACGGCTCCGTGGTGATGGTTGAAAACATCTTTAAGCACTTAAGTCGTCCGGATAGTGAACACCAAGACGACGCCGAGCAACGCACAGAGCACCGCGACCCAGATCCTCAGGCAGCCAAACTCGATAGCCATGGTATCAAGCTGCGAGTTAAGGAAGCGGCGAACGAAGTGGCACGACCGGTATTCTTTGCCGCCATGATTATCTTGGTGGTCTTTATGCCACTGTTTAGTTTTCAGGGTGTTGAAGCTAAATTATTTGAGCCCATGGCTATCAGTATTATGTTGGCCATTATCTCCGCGGTTTTTGTGGCCATCATGGTTGTACCGGCATTAGCCAGTTACTTTTTCAGTCGGGGTATTAAGCCTCGTGAAAATAAACTGCTTAAACCACTAGATAATGGTTATAAAAGACTATTATCGGTGGCGTTACGCAGTAAAAAGGCTGTTATTACCCTGGCCGGTGTGCTGTTTGTCGGCGCTTTGGTGTTAGTGCCTCGTCTCGGCACAGAATTTGCGCCCGAATTGGAAGAAGGCACGATTAATATTCGCGTGACATTAGCCCCCTCCTCTAACCTTGAAACGGCCTTAGAGGTGGCTCCGAAGCTTGAAAAAATCCTGATGTCGTTCCCGGAAACCACCTACGCACTCAGCCGCATTGGACGAGCTGAAGTGGGCGGCGATCCAGAGCCTATCAGCAACATCGAGTTATATGTGGGTCTTAAGCCGCAGTCTGAATGGACAACGGCATCCGATCGCTACGCCTTACAAGAAAAAATGGAGGCAAAACTAGATGCTCACCCAGGCTTGTTGTTTAATTTTTCACAACCTATTGCAACACGGGTTGATGAACTGCTCTCAGGTGTAAAATCGCAGCTAGCCATCAAACTATTTGGACCCGAGCTTGACGTGTTGGCCCGTAAAGGCCAGGAAATAGAAAGTGCCGTCAAGCAGGTTGACGGGGCCGTTGCAGTAGCGATGGAGCAAATAAAAGGTGAAGCACAACTCGTGGTTTCGCCGAAACGCCAACAACTCTCACGCTACGGCTTAAATGTCTCCGATGTACTTAGCGTTGTCGACAATGGCTTGGGTGGCGCTTCGGCAGGCCAGATCATTCGCGGTAATGAGCGCTATGATATTTACGTGCGGCTGGCCAAGCAATTCCGCGATACGCCGGAGTCTATTCGCTCGTTACGCTTGTTAACTCCTTCGGGAGCCTGGGTAACCGTAGGCGAAGTCGCCCACGTCGCAATTGAATCAGGACCACCGCAAATCCGTCGTGATGATGTACAGCGTCGCGTTGTGATTCAATCGAACGTTCAGGGTCGTGACATGGGTAGCGTGGTTGCCGATATTCGGAAGGCGATTGACGAGAAGGTGGATTTACCAACCGGTTACTCAGTCGATATTGGTGGCCAGTTCGAAAGTCAACAACGAGCACAGGAGCGCTTGTCCATTGTCGTTCCCATATCGCTGGCACTCATCGCCCTGCTGCTTTATTTTGCTTTCGGCACCATGGGTCAAGCCATGTTGATTTTGGTGAATGTACCATTGGCAGTCATCGGCGGTATTGTGGCTCTCTATGTGTCAGGACAGTACTTATCGGTGCCCAGCGCCGTGGGTTTCATCACACTGTTTGGTGTGGCGGTACTAAACGGTGTGGTTCTGGTCGAAAGTATAAACCAGAGAATAACCGATGGGCATGCAGTTAATGATGCCGTGTTTGATGGCGCATGGTCGCGACTACGCCCGGTATTAATGACGGCAATAACCTCAGCGTTAGGACTCATTCCCATGCTGTTTGCAACCGGCGCAGGCGCTGAAATTCAGCGTCCATTGGCCACCGTCATTGTTGGCGGTTTGGTGTCTGCGACATTGCTAACACTGGTTATCTTACCCGTGCTCTATCCTTGGTTTTCGAAACAAAAAATTAAGGATCTGAGCCGTTAGGGTTCAGCACTTAAGGGGGCGGTTATTGCCGCCCCTTCTACTACAAAGAGGAACGTATTATGGGGCATCACCATAACCATGATCACTCAAAGGACATGCCGTCCAACCGATTAGGGTGGGCATTTGTTCTTAACTTTGTTTTCACCATTATCGAGTTTATTGGTGGCTTTCTTACCAACAGTACCGCCATTTTAGCTGATGCCGTTCATGATCTTGGCGATAGCTTGTCGCTTGGCCTGGCGTGGGTACTTAATAAGCTGGGCAAAAAACAGGCTAACCAACACTTTACCTACGGTTATAAGCGACTCAATCTTGCCGGTGCATTTATTAATGCCGTTGTTTTAATCGCAGGCTCTGCCTGGGTACTTGTGGAAGCGATTCCCAGACTCTGGAACCCTCAAATGCCCATCGCTGATGGCATGATCGCTTTAGCCGTCGTTGGCATTACAGTTAATGGATTTGCCGCTTACAAATTGTCAGAAGGTAAAACGTTAAACGAGCGCGTTATTAACTGGCACTTGCTGGAAGATGTTCTCGGCTGGGTTACTGTACTTATCGTTGGTATTGTTTTGCTGTTTGTGGATTGGCCAATTCTCGATCCGCTACTGTCGATTGGTTTTACTCTATTTATTTTAGTGAATGTGCTGCGCAACCTGTGGGCAACGCTGAAACTCTTCATACAAGCAACTCCGGACAAAGAAACCTACAGACAAGTCGCTGACACTTTGCTGGAGCTACCTCATGTTGCTGACCTACACCATCTGCATTTTTGGTCACTAGATGGCGAGGAGCATGTATTAACCGTTCATTTGGTGTTAACTAAGAACCTTGATATTGAGGCTCGTAGCGACTTAAAACAGCGCATCGATAACGTCCTTGCGCCCTATGCTTTAAGCCATACAACAGTAGAATTAGAAGATCCTGATGAAGCGTGTAGGGACAACTGATAATGAGTGCATTATTTTTATTGAAAACGCTCGGGTTATTTATTGCAACCGCAATTGCCGAAATTGTCGGTTGCTATTTACCCTACCTATGGCTCAAAGAGGGCCATTCCGTTTGGTTGCTCATTCCGGCAGCAATAAGCTTAGCTTTATTTGCTTACTTATTAACACTTCATCCAGCGGAAAGCGGGCGGGTCTACGCAGCTTATGGTGGTATTTACGTGTTAACTGCCATAGTCTGGCTGCGAATTGTCGATAAATCGCCACTATCCAATTTCGACCTGATTGGCACGACGTTTGTGCTAACCGGTATGGGGATTCTTGTGTATGGCTGGCGTTAGCTATAAAGCAATTCAGTTAAAGAACTCCACTCAAAAGTTTTACACAGACTAGCGCACCTTATGTTTGTCCGTCGTAGCGTCCTCAACCCCATCATTAAGCGACGCCATCAGTGGACAATAGACATCTCCGTGTCCGGCGCTGCATTTTTGCACCAACTCATTCAGCGCTTGTTCAATTTGCTGTAAGTGCGATATCTTTCGACGAACACTGGTGAGCTTTTGCTCTCCAAGCTCCCGTGCTTCATCGCAATGAGCGCCATCTTGCAGAGTTAATAGCTCACCAATTTCATCCAGACTAAATCCGAGCCATTGAGACGCGCGAATAAAATGAAGCCGAGCAAGCGCTTGTTCGTCGTAATGTCGGATCCCCCCATACGGCTTCTCCGGCTCGCTCATTAGCCCTCGGCGCTGATAATAGCGCACCGTTTCCACGCCCACGCCGGCTGTTTTGGCCAGCGTGCCAATTGTCATTACGTTGCGTTTTTTTAACATAGCTATTGCTTCCGTAGTGAGGTACGGGTCTAAGATTAACACATTAAAGCAAAATGCCCGAAGGAGTTACTCTTATGTCAAATTCAAAATCTGGTCGGGGCTCTCTTCTCGCGGGAGGGATCGCAGCGACTCTGGCATCTGCGTGTTGTCTGGGTCCCCTCATATTACTTGCACTCGGTGTATCCGGGGCCTGGATTGGGAGCCTCACAGCACTTGAGCCTTATCGACCCATTTTTATTGCCATTGCATTGATTGCCATATTCTTTGCCTGGCGTCGAATATACCGGCGTGCTGATGACTGCAACCCTGATAACACCTGCGCAACGCCAAGTGCTCGTAAGAGCTACAAAGTGATGTTTTGGCTCGTTGCGGTGCTTACTTTAACAGCACTGGCGTACCCCTATGCTGTTCCTTTCTTTTACTAGGAGGCAATACACGATGAAAAAAGCAATGATAACAACCATTTTATTTTTACTGTTTAGCATGCCCGCATTGGCGGCTGAGAAAACCGTCACGCTATCAGTACCCGGTATGACATGCGTCACCTGCCCAATTACCGTCAAAGCTGCACTTGGCCAAGTCGCAGGTGTGAGCGCCGTCGATGTCCGTTTTGAAGAGCGGGATGCAACAGTGACATTCGACGACGAAAAAACGTCAGTTAAGGAGCTTACTGAAGCAACGACAAATGCAGGATACCCATCAACACTGAAAGCAACGGCGGCAAAAAATCAGTCATGAAACATCACAATACCTTATAGCTACTGTAAAACTGAAAGACCAAGGAGTAACCGTTATGAGTAGTAACAATTTACACATTGCTGTCATTGGTAGCGGCGGCAGTGCGATGGCTGCGGCACTCAAAGCGACTGAAGGAGGTGCCCGAGTGACGCTCATTGAGAGAGGTACTATTGGCGGAACTTGTGTCAATATTGGCTGTGTCCCGTCTAAAATCATGATCCGAGCGGCTCATATCGCCCAACTGCGGCGAGAAAGCCCTTTTGATAAAGGCTTAAGTACTCATACTCTTAAGGTAAATCGATCAACTCTCCTCGAGCAACAACAGGCTCGGATAGAAGAACTCCGTGAATCCAAATACCAGAGTATTCTTAGAGAGAATTCCGCCATTACCGTTATTAACGGCGAAGCCCGCTTTATAGACGATGAAACTCTTTCCGTATCACTTTGCGATGGCGGTGAGCAAACGGTTCACTTTGACCGTGCTTTTATCGGCACCGGGGCCCGACCCGCACAACCACCCATCCCCGGCTTAGCTGAAACCCCTTACCTTACTTCGACAAGCGCATTAGAGCTAAATGACATTCCTAAGAGCCTCCTTATTATTGGAGCCTCGGTCGTTGCTCTTGAGTTAGCACAAGCCTTCGCGCGTCTCGGTAGTGACGTTACTGTTTTGGCCCGCAGTCGAGTGTTATCCCAAGACGAGCCTGCCATTGGTGAAGCAATAGCGACTGTTTTTGATCGCGAAGGCATCAATGTGCTTGAGCATACAGAAGCCAGCGAAGTGCGTTACGACGGACAACACTTCATTCTCAAAACCAATGCCGGAACATTAAAAGCAGAACAACTGCTCGTGGCCACAGGCCGTACGCCCAATACGGAAAACCTCGATTTAAAAACCATCGGTGTACAAACTGAACGCGGTGCAATAACGATTAACGATCGCATGCAAACCTCTAACTCAAGAGTATATGCGGCAGGCGACTGTACGAATCAGCCGAAGTTTGTCTATGTCGCCGCCGCAGGCGGCAGCCGAGCCGCTATTAACATGACGGGCGGTGATGCGCATCTTGATCTCAGTGCCATGCCCGAGGTTATCTTTACTGATCCACAAGTCGCCACGGTGGGTTTATCAGAAGCTGATGCTAAAACTGGTGGTTACGTCACCGAAAGCCGCACGTTGGGCCTTGAAAATGTCCCACGGGCATTGGTTAACTTCGATACCCAAGGGTTTATAAAAATTGTCGCAGAAAGTGGCAGCGGCCGGCTGCTCGGTGTTCAAGTCGTCGCAGGAGAAGCTGGTGAGTTGATTCAAGCTGCTGTAATGGCGATAAGAGCAGGAATGACAGTCAATGAGTTGGCTGATGAGCTCTTCCCATACCTTACGATGGTAGAAGGCTTAAAGTTATGTGCTCAAACATTCACTAAAGATGTTAAGCAATTATCTTGCTGCGCTGGATGAGATAACCTAGCTTAACTTCACTGGACAGTTACCAATATTTCGGGTTTAGCTGCTGGTTGGTGATAGGTTAAGCTA
>NZ_CAXGLS010000061.1:0-10565 GCF_964010655.1 uncultured Idiomarina sp. | reverse complement strand
ACTGTCGGTCCTGCCTATGACAATGCAGGTGAGACTATCGTGACGCACCAGCCGTCTTATGGCTTACTTGGGTTGATGGCAAGCTGGCAGGTGACGGATAAACTTGCTGTGCGCGTCAACGGTTATAACGTGACCGATGAGAAGTATTTAAATAGCTTGTACTGGGCGCAGGGTTTCTACGGCGCGCCGGCTAACTACTCGGCATCGGTCAGTTATCAGTTCTAATTAGCGTTGACTCGACTTGTTCGAGCCCTGGCGTCGGTGCTTAGCACGGCCAGGGCTTTTTTGTTTGTCACTCGGTGCACCACGAGATTTACGCGGCGGACGTTGCTCGCGCTTCGGTGGAGGTGTTTTGCCGGTCAGTTCGACTTCATCAAACCCGTCAAGCGTGCGACGCTCAATGGGCTGACCGATCAGTTTTTCGATGGCTTTGAGTGTTCTAAATTCTTCGTCCATCACCAAGGAAATGGCGTGACCGACTTGTCCCGCGCGGCCTGTTCGACCGATACGATGAACGTAATCCTCTGCCACTTGAGGCAAGTCGTAGTTAATGACATAGGGTAGCTTTTCGATATCTAAACCACGCGCGGCGATATCGGTTGCCACCAATACTTGCACCGCACCTGATTTAAAATCGCTTAATGCCTTGGTACGCGCGCCTTGGCTCTTGTTGCCGTGTATCGCGGCAGCTAAAAAGCCGTCTTTATCGAGTTGTTTAACCAGCCGGTTGGCGCCATGTTTGGTGCGCGAGAATACAATCACTTGTGGCAAGTTGAGATTGCGTAAGATCTGCATCAGCATACGCGGTTTATGCGTTTTCTCGGCAGCATATAGGGTTTGTTCAATCCGTTCAGCGGTGGCATTCGGCGCTGCGACCGAAATTTCTACGGGGTTGTTCACTAAGCTTTTGGCGAGTTTACGAATCTCATCCGAAAATGTTGCAGAGAACATCAAGTTTTGGCGCTTCGCAGGTAGCAACTTGATGATTTTCTTGATGTCATGGATGAAGCCCATATCGAGCATACGGTCGGCCTCATCTAATACCAACGTTTCGAGCTGTGGAAAGCGAATCGCATTTTGCTGATAAAGGTCGAGCAAACGTCCAGGTGTTGCGACGAGAATATCCACACCTTTGCGTAGCTTCATCATCTGCGGATTGATTTTTACACCACCAAAGACAACAGCGTAACTTAACGGTAAGTCTTTACCGTAGTTGGCTACACTTTCGCCGACCTGAGCAGCAAGTTCACGTGTTGGCGTAAGGATCAAAACGCGCGCGGTATTGGCTTTTGCACGCTCATTGCCTTTGAGCATTTCTAAAATCGGTAAGGTAAAGCCTGCAGTTTTGCCAGTGCCCGTTTGAGCCGCTGCCATCACATCGTTGCCGGCCATGACGGCTGGGATTGCTTGTGCTTGTATAGGAGTAGGTTCGGTGTAACCTTGGCGTGTAAGGGCATTAAGAATTTCAGGGCAAAGTCCGAGTTCAGAAAAAGTCATGTATAAATTGGCAACCTAAACGGGGGATAAGAAGTCAATATTCTACATCACTGAGACCAACAACGCATTGTATTTGATGCTTTAATAATGAATGGGTGAACAAAAACAAACAGACGGATACAGTAGTAAACGCTCTTAAAAAATATTATAAAGTTTAAACATGCAAGTCCAATTATAATAAAAAAAGCGAATGATTTTGGAAAGAAGACAAAACACCGACGTATCAAAAAACGCGAAAAACTCACCAATGCCTTGCTGTTTAAAATCAGTATTTGGGCAATTTCCATTGTTGTTATTGCGTCGGCAATTACATTTCAAGTCGCTTATGATGATGCAAGACAACGTGTCATTGGACTGTTGGAACAAGATTTGGCCCCTGCGCTTGAGCGTAACGAAGCTTTTTTTAATCACGTAGAAGAAAACGGCGACATTCTTGCACAGCAGTTTCTATCGAATTACAAAGCGCGACGTTGCGCTGGATGACGAACTTAAATCACGCGTAATTGCGGCTCAATATACCCTCAATGAACTTGGTCCCGCTTGGCAAAATGAGGTGTCGAATTCACACTTTTCGATGCCCGAAAATATTTTATTAATGTATTCAACCGAATCACCGTGGGGGCTGCTCGCAGATAAGGATTTGGTGATGACGGATTATTCGGTCGTACGGTCGACATTACAGGTCAATAATCCCGAGCGAAAACCTAATTGGACCGGGCTTTACTACGATATTTGAGCCGACGTTTTAACCATTACTTATCAAAAGCCTGTCGATCTGGCGGGTAAACATCTCGCGAATGCGAGTTTTGATGTGGTGCTCAGTAGTTTAGTGAGCGATTTGACTAAAAAGAAACGCCCCAACGCTGAGCATGTCGTGTTAAACAATAATGGTGACTTGATTGCCGCATCTAACGTCACACAAGACGCTATTATTGCGCGTTCGACACTCACCTCAGAAACCTACAATGAACCTTTGTATCAGCGCTTGAGTCAGTTGGTGGTTGATAGAGGCTTTTCAGAGACACCCACTATTTTGAGTGGCGAAGTGGAAGGTCAGTTGCTATTCGTTAATAAGCTGCCGGGCCCAGGTTGGTGGCACATTACCACATATCCACTTGCTGAGGTGCGTAACCAGGCGATCGTGTTGCCGTTACAGCTTGTTGGTGCAGGCGTGGGGTTGGTGATTTTAATTCTACTGATGAGCTACTGGCTCATTCAACGCGAAGTCAGTCGACCCTTACAAGAAGTCGCTAAAGTGGCTTCGTTGATGGGCCAGCGCAATTATCGCGAGGCGCAAACCCATAAAACAACCAAGATTAAGGCGCGCGGCGAAGTTAAACAAGCGCTGAAGGCGTTCCAAACCATGGCATCACGCTTTATTACAGCGCAAGATGAACTAGAGCGAGAGGTGGAGTCCCGTACAGCCGAGTTAGCTGAAGCGAATCGAAAGCTTGATGCCTTAGCTCATATGGATGGTTTAACGGGGCTATTTAATCGTCGGGCGTTTGATCGTGATTTGGACGCGGCTATCTCATCCGGTAAGCCGTATCATTTGATGATTGCAGATATTGATGAGTTTAAAGCCTATAATGATAACTACGGGCACGAGGCGGGCGATAGCGCTATCAAGGAGATAGCAGAGTGCCTACGCAGTAATACACCGCTTAAGGTGTATCGCTACGGCGGCGAAGAGCTGGCGATGATTGTTCCTTCTGCCTATGACCTTGAAAGCAAACTTAACGAGTTGCGTGACAAGGTGATTGAGTTGAATATTCCGCATCATTATACCAACACGGATCGTTCATGTTTAAGTTTAAGCATGGGAGCTGCACCTATCCAGCGTGATGACGATAGCCGCAGTGCGATTCGACGTGCTGATAAACAACTCTACGCGGCTAAAAGAGCGGGTAAAAACTGTGTTGTTACTGCTTAACTTGTGCCTACTGTTTAAGACGCTTAACCTTATACTTCTAACCAAATACGAAAGAAGTTAATGATAAAGATATCTCAACGGGTTGAAATCCCTGAGCACGAAATCGAGTGGCAATTTATTCGCTCAAGCGGTGCAGGTGGCCAAAATGTCAATAAAGTCGCTACCGCGGCACAGTTGATCTTTGATATTCAGTCATCTTCATTGCCCGACTTTTATAAACAGCGTTTACTAAAGTTGTCCGATCATCGGATTACGCAAAGCGGCAAAGTAATTATCAAAGCACAAGAGACGCGCAGCCAAGCGCGCAACAGAGAGCTGGCGCTTGAGCAATTGACCGGCCTAATCCGCAGTGTGTCTTATGTGCAGAAAAAGCGTATCGCGACTAAACCGAGTCGATCGGCAAAAGAGAAACGCCTGAAAAGTAAAAAACAACAGGGACAAAAGAAGGCGCTGCGCAAGAAGGAGTTTTAGTCGACACGAGTGGAAATTTGCTCAATGTGAATTTATGGGGCTATTATCAATAACCAAAATTATTAAGGTCGCTTATGGCAAATACAATTCGTCTATACCAAGCCGTTATGTTACTCGCGTTAAGTGAAGAGCGCGGCACCATGAACGGTGCTTATGTCGAATATGCAACCGCAGCCGCACTTTTGTCAGAGCTTTTGATGCACGAGCGTATTGCGATTGAAACGGATAATAAAAATAAAGTGTCGGTTGTGGATGACGCCAGTACCGATGACGCGTTATTGGACGAAGCGTTGGGTCAAATAAAGTCTGCTAAGCGACAACGTAAGCTGCAGGATTGGGTACAAAAGCTAGGCCAACTTAAAGATTTAAAACACAAAGTTGCCCAGAGTTTGGTGGACGCTCATATCGTAGCCGCAGAAAAGGAAAAGGTTTTATGGCTGTTTGAGCGACGCGTTTATCCCGAGCTTAACCCAGAACCCGAACAGCAAATACGTGAAGCAATGCGCAGTGCTGTGATGAGTGATGATGAGGTTGAACCGCGTGTGGCGATTTTAGTCGCTTTAGCCAACAGCGCTAAGCTGTTGCCGCAAGTGTTCACCAAGCAAGAACTGAAACAGCGCAAAAAGCGCGTTGAGCAGCTAGAAAAGGGTGAAATGGTGTCGGCCGCGGCAAAACAAGCGGTGGCCGCTATTGAGGCTGCGGTCATGGTGGCTGCTATTATGCCAGCCATCACCGCCGCGAGCACCGCTTCGTGTTCATCAACCTCGTGCTAAGAGGTTGGTTTGGGCGGCAATGCCTTGGATACTGTCGACTAACTCAGTGACTTTCGTTGATTGAGTGTTAAGTTCAGCGATGTGGTGACTGGTTTGCTCAATTTTTTGTGCTAACACGCGCATAGCGTCAATGGTTTCTCGAATAACAGCCATACCTTGTTGCGCATGCTTATCTGTTTGAGTCGAGACGTCATGAGCAATATCGGATGTTTCGACGATGGCTTGTTCGCGCTTAACTTGATCGGTGATCACCGACGCGAACTTAACCACTTTGTAGAGGACACCTGCCTCGTTATGCACGGTGGTGCTGATCAACGATATCGTCTAGCCGATAATTCAAAGCATCAAGAAAGTTTTCATTTGCGGCGATGACATGACCATCAAGCGTAAACTCGATGACAGCCGATGAGCGGTTGAGGGCTTTGAGTAAATCCTCTGTTTCTCGCGACTTTGTAATGGTATGCGTGAGCTCACAACCGTAGGCCGCAAATGCTAATTGCGAGTCGTTTCCTAGTTTTTCGGGTTCTAGAATCACGCGTATCCAGATCTCGTGGCCTTGATCATGAATAAACTGAATAGCACCGTGCCAATGTGACTGCGTTTTAATGGCACGCGTCATTTGCTGAATGTGGGGCTTATTTTTCGCCGTTGGTGCAATAAAAGCTGATAACGGTTGATTCAATTGCTCTAGCTTGTTGTTGAATCCTAGCATGGTGTTCCCCCTAAAGAACGAAGTGCTCGAAGGGAAAGTAACATAAAATTCGAAAAGTTGAATGTATTTTCAATATTATCTTTACACTGTGTTTCTCGACACTTTTCGTTGGTATTTGACAAAAAGTTAGAGGTATTCCAATGTGGATAGGTAGCAATCGACATGCTGTATGGATATCAAATGTCACTTAGAGCATTTTTCGTTTTAGTTATTTTTTCATCGACTTTACTGTTGCCTCAATGGGCAAGCGCAGAGCGTGTGTGCCAGCAAGAAAATGCTCATGCGTGTGAACACGATAACTCGGTGATGCATGACTGTTGCGATGACCTTCTAAGAGTTCACTGTACAGGGCTCTCTATTGCCTATGTTGAGTGTGATGCTTCGATTGAAACTCCGGCAACGGTTTTAGCCGAAAGCGCAAAAAGCCGTGCGGTTACAGAAACTCGACCAAAGCATGGTAGCGAGCTATTTCGCCCTCCGATTTACACAAAACTCTACTGCTAATTTCTACATGGCAGCTATGCCACACAGTTATTAATACACAATTTATTTTTGTGGAGTTTTGTATGAATAATTCTATTGATCCGTCGCGTCGACAGTTTGTTAAATCAGCACTGACAGCGGCTTCCGCTCTTGCGCTTGCCAAAGTGGCACCCGTCTGGGCGTCCCCGCAGGGTAGACATTTTAAAGATTCCGTTTTAGCCACCGACGAGGTGAACTTAACGATTGCACGAAAACCGCTACTCATCGGTCAGAAGATGGGTCGTCCGATTACCATAAATGGACAAATGCCCGGACCCTTGATCCGTCTACGAGAGGGCCAACCTGCAAAGCTAAATGTCACCAATAAACTGATGGAGGATACGTCTGTTCATTGGCATGGAATCATTTTGCCTGAAAATATGGATGGCGTTCCTGGCGTATCATATGAGGGCATAAAACCAGGTCGAACATTTAAATATCGCTATGATGTGCAGCAAAGCGGTACCTATTGGTATCACAGTCACTCGGGGTTGCAAGAGCAGCTCGGTCACCTAGGTCCGCTTATTATTGACTCCAAAGATGGTGATATCGGTGCCGATCGAGAGCATACGGTGATTCTAACCGACTGGACCTTTTCTGATCCTAATGATGTTTTTCGCAAGCTGAAAGTCGCTGAAGGCTATTATAATTACCATAAGCGCACACTCTTTGACACCTTTGATGATATTCGTCAGCAAGGGTTGGAAAAAACCTGGCAAGAGCGTGAAATGTGGGGGCGGATGCGCATGAGTCCTCGCGACATAGCCGATGTTACTGGTAGTACTTACACGTATTTGATGAATGGCCGCGATTCGCGGATGAACTGGTCTGGGCTTTTTAAGCCCGGAGAAAAAGTGCGCCTTCGTATTATAAACGGTTCAGCGATGAGCTTTTTCGATGTCCGAATTCCTGGCTTGGAGATGACGGTGGTTGCCGCCGATGGCCAACCTGTTCAGCCTGTCACAATAGATGAGTTCCGCATTGGTGTCGCCGAAGCGTACGATGTCATTGTACAACCCAAAGAAAGTAAAGCGTACACGCTGTTTGCTGAGAGCTTCGATAGAAGTGGGTTTGTGCGCGGTACATTAACGCCCGAATTAGGACTTGAAGCGCCCATACCGGAGTTACGGCCCGTACCTGAACGTGGTATGGCGGCTATGGGAATGGCTAACATGAAGATGGAAGGCATGACGGAAGGGTCTATGTCTTCCATGAAATCTGATATGTCCACTAAGCAACCATTACCTGTCGACAATATACAAATTGACCATGCTAATGGTGGCCACGGACCCGGTGCTGCTATGATTGCTAAAAATCCAGTAAGTCGCTTGGACGAACCGGGGCTCGGGCTTGAGAATGTCGATCATCGTGTTCTCGTTTATTCGGACTTAAAAGGAGCTCACGAATGGCCTGACACGCGTGAACCTGAGCGCACCATACAGTTGCATTTGACCGGTAACATGGAACGTTACATGTGGTCTTTTGATGGGAAAAAGTTTACTGAAGTAGACGGACCCATTCAGTTTAATGAGGGGGAAAGGCTTCGTCTCGTGTTGGTTAATGACACGATGATGGACCACCCGATTCATCTGCATGGTATGTGGATGGAGTTAGAAAATGGTCATTATCCTCGCCCGCGTAAGCACACCATCAGCGTAAAGCCAAGCGAAAAGGTATCACTGCTCATCTCAGCGGATGCTCACGGCAGTTGGGCCTTTCATTGTCACCTTCTTTATCACATGAAGGCGGGTATGTTTCGCGTAGTAAATGTTTCTTAAGGAGCGGATGATGAAAAACTTTCTATTATTGTTAGGCGGTCTTTTTCCTCTTATTGCGTCAGCAGGACATGCCAAGGATGATTGGCCAGAGCCTGTAAGCGATCACTATACTGGACGCGTTCTTTTTGACCGATTGGAAATCGCGCGAACCAATCAGCATGAACAATCAGCTGTTTGGGATATGATGGCTTGGTATGGTGGAGACTATCATCGACTTGTGTTTAAAACCGAGGGTGAAAATGTACAAAATGATGGCGCACCGACCGATATCGAAAAAGCAGAACTACTCTATGGCTATTTAGTGTCTCCATTTTGGTCCATTCAGGCGGGAGTTGGTGCCCGTGGCGAGCTTTCATCCGATAGCTCGTTTGAGCATTATGCCGTGTTAAGTTTTTCGGGCTTGGCACCTTACTGGTTTGAAATGGATAACTCACTCATGGTGAATGAGGAAGGTGATATACAGTTGCGCTCGGAAACGGAGTATGAGTGGAGATTAAGTCAAACCGCCTATTTGCAACCACGAGTAGAAATCACCGCCAATGTCACCGACTCGGAAAAATACCGGCGTGAATCGGGGCTAAGTAACTTAAGAGTGGGGTTGCGCTATCGACAAGAAATCAGTCGAGAATTTGCGCCGTATATCGGCGTCTATTGGAATCAAGCGCTCGGTAACACCGCAGATCGATTACAGCGAGAAGGGCGGCAAACCCATGAAACGGGCATCGTTGTAGGTGCTAGAGTTTGGTTTTAATACGCTAGTGAGCAAGGACGGACATTGCCGTTCTTGCTCATTAAAAATAAATTAAAAATAATCGTTGACTAATATTTAAACTCGCGTATTGTAGGCGGCGTTGGATAAGAAAGTTAGTTAAACCTCCTCTACGTCGCATTACTTGTAGTCAATCTTCGTCCTGTAGTTTTAAATTTCCGTTTTTACCCGCACCATCCGCTCATGGCATTGGTCGTGGCGGCTTAATATATTATTTTTATCAGGATTACGATTATGTCTAATACAGTAAACGGCACAGTTAAATGGTTTAACGAAGCAAAAGGTTTTGGTTTCATCGAGCAGCAAGGCGGCGCTGACGTATTTGCTCATTTCAGTGCAATCACTGGCGATGGCTTCAAAACGCTTAACGAAGGTCAACGTGTATCGTTCGCGATCACTCAAGGCCCTAAAGGTCCTCAAGCAGAAAACATCGTTGCACTGTAACGACTGCTGAGTAGTACCTATTATCCAAAAGGGAGCTTTCGAGCTCCTTTTTTTGTGTCCAAATTAAATTTGCAAATAAAAATCATTTGCATTAACATGGCGGCATTGGCCTAAACTCTCTCCCTGGCTAATGTTCTCCCCAGCCAAGTGCTGGGGAATTTTTCTCTTCCTGAGTCATTTGACGCATCGTGTGGATGGAGGGCGAACGGCAAAACTACCTTTGCCATTTTAGTGGCGAGTTAGTCGAAACAAGCTTTAAGACCCTCCTGATAAGAGGTGACTGAAAACTCCGGAAATCGCGCCTTGAATTTATCGGATATAAAAACGTTATCGACTTGATAGCGCGGCATTAATTCTTGTGCGTCGCGCAGCGTTTTGCTAAAAACGCTCGCCAATTTTAGTTGCCAAGGTTTCACTATTGAGTAGCGGTAGGGCTTTTGTGTGATTGTTTCAATCGTTTCAACCATGCCGCGATAGGTTAAACGGTTATCGTCACAAGGTAAGTGCCAGGTTTGGTCAAAGGCATCGGGCGTATTGCCCAGTAGTGCCAAGGCGCGGCTAGCGTCTGGCGTGTAGATAAGAGTGCGTTGTGTGTCATCCCTTAAAAAGACCCGTGCTTTTTTACCGCGTTTGAGCGGCTCAATTAGGGTCGACTGAGTGATACTTTGAGTTCTCTCGGGCCCGTAAAACTCTGGAGCGCGCGCAATCAGTGCGACAATATCTTTCTCTGTTTGCGCACAGATCAACTCTTGGGCGATGTCTGCGCGTACTTGACCCTTTCTACCGTGAGGCTCAAAGAGGATGTCCTCAGTTTGGGGCTCGGCCGTTTGCGGATACATATAAGTATTGTCAAAAAACACCAGTTTCGCATTGTGCGTCTTACAGGCATCGATGACGTTGCGCATGATTACCGGCCACTCTTGCTCCCAACGTTCGGTGTCCATTGGCAAACCGACTGTGAGATAGACGATATCTGAGCCCTTGACGGCATGGGCAGTCTGCTCTGCATTCAACAGATTTGCGCTCATAGTGCTATCGGTTGGATTTACTTTACTTGGATTGCGACTGACGATACGAATATCAGTGGTGTAATCACGATGAAGTGCTCGTGCCAACTCGATACCGATTTGACCGCTGGCGCCCAAAATTGTTTGCATACGAAAGAGTTACCGCTGCGTGTTTTAAATTGTGGCACTAGCCTATCAAAAGGTTTTGAGCTCGTCTTGTTTAGTCATTAGGTAAGCCGAATATCGGTGCTCATCAGGTCGTCAAAACTCTGAGGTTTATGTAGTAAGAAGCCTTGTACCTGTTCGATTCCTAACTCACGTACACAGTCGAGCGTGCGCTGATCTTCCACACCTTCAGCAACAGTTTTCATGTGCAGGGTACGGGCTATTTCAGCGGTCGACTTAGCAAATGAATGTTCGCTGATGTCGTGGATATTCTGAATAAATGATTTGTCGAGTTTAAGCTCGTCGAACGGTGCGGTAGTGAGTCGCGCAGCGTTGGAAAGACCGGTGCCGTAATCGTCAATTGAAAGTCGAGCGCCTTTGCCTTTTATTAAAAGTAAATTACGTGACACGCTTGAACGGGTTGAGTAAAGCTCGGTCTCCGTCAACTCAAACATAAGCCGAGTGTGAGCTATGTGGGAATCGATCAAAAAAGT
>NZ_CAXGLS010000060.1:0-11771 GCF_964010655.1 uncultured Idiomarina sp. | reverse complement strand
TGCCGCTTTCAGGCACAGGTGCTAAATCCAAAATACTGACTTGCGGCAAACTACAACTCCTGCTTGGTAGGACGAATGATCATCTCATTGACGTCAACATCACCTGGCTGTTCAATCGCAAATGTAATGGCTCGTGCGATTGAGTCAGAGCCAATTGCATCTTGATAAAGATCATCTGCCATTTCCTTCGAATCCTTGTGACTGATGTGGTCAGTCAACTCAGTACTCACAGCGCCCGGTGAAATATTGGTCGCTCTGACTTCGCCATTTGATTCTTGACGAATCCCTTCACTGATTGCTTTTACAGCAAACTTTGTCGCGCAGTAAACGGTTGCACCTGGAAATACCACGTGACCTGCAACCGACGATAAGTTAATAATATGACCTGATTTTTGCTTACGCATGCTCGGCAGCACCGCTGCGACACCGTACATAACGCCCTTAATATTGACATCTATCATTTGGTCCCACTCATCGATTTTCAACTCGTCCAGTGGTGCTAATGGCATTAAGCCGGCGTTGTTTACCAACACATCAATGCGTCCGAACTGCTCAAGCGCAGCATCGGCAAGGGCTTGTACTTGCGACTTATCGGTTACATCCACCGTTTTGAAAATGGCTTCACCACCGTCATTTTTGATGCTATCGGCCAGCGCTTTTAGTCGCTCTTCACGACGCGCCCCCAAGACTAATTTGGCGCCTTTGCTGGCGAGCATTTTAGCAGTTTCTTCACCTAAACCGCTACTCGCACCTGTGATAATAACGACTTTGTTCGCAACTTCAGACATGTTTTACTCCAATTTACTAAATGACTATGACCTTGTGATACGTGGCACAGCTGTTTTGGATTGATCGATTCACTTTATGTGTTGCGTAAAGATCATGAAAAGCGTTAATGATTTTTTGTAAAGACATGCTAATTTTAACCAATAGGCGTGATGGGTAGAGGATTAGGTATGAATAGTCGATTGTTAATTCTAGGAATTGCAGGAGCGCTTGCTTTAACGGGGTGCTCGAATACCATGAATAACACTCAAAAAGGCGCCGCCATTGGCGCTGTTGCGGGTGCAGTAATAGGTAAAGGAACTGGCGACCATGACAAGAGTCGCTATCTTTGGGGTGCCGCCGTGGGCGCTTTGGCCGGTAGCGCGATTGGGAACTACATGGATAAGCAGGAGGAGGCGTTTCGCGACGAGCTGTCAGGCTCGGGTGTGCAAGTTATCCGTGATGGCGATAATATTCGCTTGCAACTTCCGGGAAATATTACCTTCGCTTCTGAGAGTGCCAATATTTCGCAAAACTTTTATCCGGTACTTGAGGACGTTGCCGCTGTACTCAATAAGTATAACAAGACAACGATGATGATAGAGGGGCACACGGATAGCACCGGCTCAGCCGATTATAACCAGCAACTATCGTTAAACCGTGCGAATGCCGTGCGTAATTATCTAGTCGGATACGGGGTCGACTCGCGCCGCGTTACGACGCAAGGTTTTGGGGAAAGTCAGCCGATTGCCACGAATGATACCGCGCAAGGCCGACAGCAAAACCGTCGCGTCGAACTACGTATTATCCCAAATCAGCAGTAAACGAACGCCGAGGCTAGTCTTTTGCACTGGCCTCGTTACCACGAATAATGGCTTGATTGAATTGTTCGAACTGAGTCGTTGGCATGGGTACCATGATCACTTTACTGTTTGCGGTATCCAAGGCGGCTAAGGTATCAACGTAATTGGTGAACTTCAGTAGATCGATGACGTCATGAGCACTGATGTCGCTATCCTCTTTACGTACTAAGGCGATACTTTCACTTAAGCCCTCCGCAATCGCTTTGCGCTGTCCTGCGACCCCTTCACCTTGAAGGATTTTTGATTCTTTATCTGCTTCAGCTTTCTTAACAGCGAGAATTTTTTCTGCTTCCGCTTGGTGTTCTGCTGCGCGACGCTCTCTTTCCGCGGCATTGATTTTATTCATCGAATGTTTGACTTCTTCATCGGGATCGATATCGGTAACGAGCGATGCAATTATGTTGAAGCCGTAGCCTTCGATGACACTCTCTAATTCAGCTTGTACTGCATCACTGATTGCGTCTTTGTTATCAAACACTTCATCAAGTGGTTGTTTTGGAATCTGAGCCCGCACTGAGTTGAAAATATAGCTCTCCATTTGGCGCTCAGGGTCTTCGAGTTGGTAGAAAGCATTGTAAACGGCGTCCTTATTCTCGACTCGATACTGCACACTGACGCGGACGGTTACAAAGACATTATCTTGTGTTTTCGTCTCAACACTGACTTGTAACTCTCGCGTTCGCATTGACTGCTTGTGAGCTACGCGTTCGATAATCGGAATAATAAAGTTTAAGCCAGGAGTTAGCATACGGCGATATTTGCCAAATAACTCAATAACATAAACTTGCTGTTGGGGAACGATTCGAACAGATAGCACTAATAAAATGATGATCGCTAAAATGATCAACAGCGTGGGTAAGGGCGATTGAAATGCTGACATTTTGTTTCCTCAAATTGATTTTACCTGAGCATATAGTGACACCTGGCTAAAAACAAATACACACGTTGCTTATGCCTTTTAGTGATGTCAATATGTGTAAATATAATGTAAAATTGACGTCATATTTATTTACATAAAATATACATGTGTTAATGATTAATGGCTGGATTTTTTGCCAGTATTCTTCAAATAACAAAAAAGGTTAACCATGTATAAACATATAAGTTTTAAGAAAAATCAAAGACTTGCCGTGTGGGTGAGTGCTGCACTTTCGACTGTAGCGGTCCCCTCAGCTGTCGCGGTTAACCAATCGTTTCAGCCACCCAAGGCTTCAGTCGGTCTTCCGACACAGACCGTTACTCCTAATCAATCCTTAACCACAGGCTTCATAGTTACCTTTAAAGAACGTTCACAAGTAATGAACGAGGTGGCGAATCAAGCAGCACAACGAGGTCTGAGTCGTGCTGCCGCAGTAGCCAATGCAGCGAGTCGTGTCGCACGCGATTTCTCTGCCCAGACCGGGGGTTCAATTAAGTTTGAGCGTGAAATGGGTCTGGCTAACCATTTTGTGTTTGATCTTGATAAGAAAATTCCGCCCGGACAGGCGAAAAAGATGATGGCGCAAATTGCCAAGCACCCTGAGGTGGCGAGTGTTGAAGAAAACAAATTATTACGTCACTTTGCGACTCCTAACGATCCTGATTACAGCGATCAGTGGCACTATTACGAGTCTACTGGCGGACTCAATGTAGAAAATGCGTGGAACAGCGTGACCGGCGCAGGCACCGTGGTGGCAGTTTTAGATACGGGGTATCGCCCTCATGGTGATCTTGTAGGTAACATCCTACCGGGCTATGACATGATTTCAAATAGCTTCATTGGCAACGATGGTAATGGTCGAGACTCCGATCCGCGTGATCCAGGTGACTGGGTGAGTGCGGGAGCGTGCGGTAACGGCTATCCAGCTCAAGATCAGGACTCAAGCTGGCACGGTACGCATGTGGCAGGCACCATCGCAGCCGTGACCAATAATGGTCAAGGCGTAGCTGGGGTTGCTTACGGTGCAAAAGTAGTACCTGTGCGGGTACTCGGTCGTTGCGGCGGTACCACGGCAGATATCGCTGATGGCATTATTTGGGCCTCAGGGGGCTCGGTATCGGGCGTACCAAGCAATGCGAATCCAGCCGATGTTATCAATATGAGCTTAGGTGGACAGGGCGCTTGTTCGAGCGCAACGCAGCAGGCAATTAATATTGCCCGAGGTAACGGCACCACTGTGGTTGTGGCGTCAGGCAATAGTAATGACAACTCGACCAATTATAACCCAGGTAACTGTAGTGGCGTGGTGAACGTTGCGGCGACTAACCGAAATGGAAGCCGAGCTTACTACTCTAACTACGGCTCTAACGTGGATGTTGCTGCACCGGGTGGCGCAATGTCTTACGCCAATGATCCGAATGGTGTACTTTCTACCTACAACTCGGGCAGTAGCACACCAGGCAGTGATACGTACGGCTATAGTCAAGGAACTTCAATGGCGACGCCTCACGTAGCGGGTGTAGCCGCATTAATTAAAGAAGCTAATCCGAGTGCTAGTCCAGATGATGTTGAGAGCATTTTGAAGCAAACAGCACGCAGCTTTCCCGGAAGTTGTAGTGGTTGTGGCGTCGGTATCGTTGATGCCAGCGGTGCAGTAACCGGCGCTTCAGGAGGCGGCTCGGGAGACCCCGGTGACGGCGGTGCGACTGGCGGTGGCGGCAGTGTAAGCGATCTTTCTGCATCAACAGGTAATTGGGTGCGTTATACCATCGAAGTGCCTGCCGGTATGAGCACCCTGGATATTGATATTTCAGGTGGTTCTGGCGACGCCGATTTGTACGTTCAATATGGTAGTCAGCCTGGAAGTAATAGTTATGACTGTCGTCCGTATTTAAGTGGCAATAATGAAAGCTGTAGCTTCTCGAATCCACAGTCAGGTACCTGGCATATTGGAATTCGCGCTTATCAAAGCTTTAGTGGTGTAACGTTGAACGTCGTCTATAACCCCTAAGCTCTACAGGCTGAAATCCGCAACAAAACGCAGGTGCCAAAAACACCTGCGTTTATTTTGGCAGTCGTAATAAACGACGAAATTGGTCAAGCGTTTCCGCAATGTTTCCGTCAATCTTAATCGTGGCTAAATCATCCGCTCGCGTTATACCTTTTGTGATAATAATCACTGGCTTATGTTGTTGATAGGCATAGCGAGCAAAACGAAATCCCGAAAACACTTTTAATGAGGAACCAACGATAAGTAAACCTTGACTGTCATCAATAGCTTGATAACAGGCTTCAACTCGTTTTTTGGGTACATTTTCGCCGAAGTAGACCACATCGGGCTTTAAGATCCCGCCACAATGATCGCAATGGATGAGTTTAAATTCGTCCGTTGGTGCTGATAGTTTTGCATCGCCATCTGGCTTAATGACCGAAACTGATTGATTAAATCGTGGATTGAGCTCGGCATATCGTTGATGTAAATCGAAACGAGGTGATCTATCGCCGCACGTCATACAGACGATGTCGTTGGCGTATCCGTGAAGGTTAATCACCGTTGAACTCCCCGCTTTTTGATGCAGTCCATCAACATTTTGCGTAATAACGGTATCGATAAACCCGTGTTGTTGAAACTGTGCGATAACCTGATGTGCACGGTTTGGTTGCGCATGATATAAATTTAACCAGCCGCCTAAGCTACGCGCCCAATAGCGTTTTCGCGCCGCATCATTATTCATAAAGTCATGGTGTTGCATCGGGGGCGAGTGAACCCATTTACCCTGAGCGTTACGGTAGGCAGGAATCCCCGAATCGGTGCTTAGCCCCGCGCCAGACAACAAAGTAAACGGGGTGTTGCCACGAAGCAATTCAGCAGCCTTAACTATTTCAGACGCGTGATCATACATAAAAATTGAACTTTTTCTGAAAAAGAGGGTCGATGTGATTGCGCGATCAAGCGTAGCACGAAGTGCAAAGCATTGACACACGATAAATCTTTTTCTATAACAATACGTTAACAAAAATAACAACAAATTGGGGGCGCTATGAAGAAGCATTCGTCAGCATTATTCGTACCAATTATAACGTTAACCTTATTACTCATGGGGAGTCTTTGGTTAACGATTCCTAGTTAATTATCTATAACCATCCTTTTAGCTGGGCAATACGAGCTGCCTCGACGCGATTTTTAGCACCGACTTTTGCAATCGCTTCGGATAGATAGTTACGTGCGGTGCCCTCAGCGATAAATAGTTGCTTGGCAATTGCTGATGTTGCTAGTCCATCGGCGGCTAGCCGGAGGGCTTTGCGTTCCTTTTCTGTTAACGGGTCAATTTGATTAAAGCTATTGAGTAGTAGCTCAGAGTCAATCACGCGTTTGCCTGCCAAAATGGCAGTCAATGATTGCATGAGTTGCTCAACCGGCGCATCTTTTAGTAGAAAACCATCAACGCCCGCCTGCACAGCACGATTCACATAACCACTGCGATTAAATGTCGTTATGATCACTGTTTTAGTGGAAGGCGCGTTAGCTTTGACCCAATGCACGAGGTCAATCCCCGTCCTATGTGGCATTTCTATATCGGTCAGTAGTAAGTCATAGGTATTCTCTTCAAGACTATTTATAGCTTCGTTTCCATCAGCGGCTTCATCGACATCATATTCGCCATCTAAGCGCAGTAGACTCGCTAAGGCGGTTCGCACCATCGCTTGGTCTTCAGCCAATAATATTTTCATAGTCAGGATTCCACTACGGCTGCGGGTAAGAACAACTTTACTTGGCAACCTTGTGTTGTGTTGATATCAATATGCCCACCGAGGCGTTCAATACGCTCATTAACTCCCAACAAGCCATTACCAAACTCGAACTCAGTAACGCGTCCATTATCGAATATTTCAATGTAGGTATTATCAGCCTTCTCTATAAGTTTTATGAGAACGTGATCCCCCTCACTGTGACGAATGATATTTGTCACGAGTTCGGTGAGCGCCAAAACAAGCGGCGTTTCATAAGCCCTATTTAACTGAGTAAGCGCTCCCTCTACATGAACTTTGAATCCCGCTTCCTGTAAGCGTACGGAGAGTTGTTGTAGCACAAAGTCAAAACCGCCATGTTTATAACCGGTTACGCTCTCTCTGACTTGCTTTAAACAGGTCCGCGCAATCTCGGTCAGCTCTTTCAAGTGATGACTGGCTGCGTCGCTCTGACCAGAATGGATGTGGCGTTGCGCCAACTCAGCCTTGAGTAGCACACTGGTAAGCGTGTGCCCTAAAGTGTCGTGCAGATCACGAGCAATGCGCTCGCGTTCTAACGTAGTAGCGAGTTGTTCAATTTCTAAATCAGTGCGCTGCTGGCTCAGTAAGTGCTCTTGACGCACGCGCTCGACACGCCCAATGATAAAAATCGCAGCACTTAATATTGCACCGTAATAAACAAACCAAGACCACGTGTCGACGACATAATAATGCAACAACGCAAGTGTCAATATAATAGCAAGCAGCCCCAATAGAGCGGGTCGGAGACGATAGGCGAACCCCAGGAAAAAGCCAATAAAGGCGAACATGGTGATTGATGCTGGGTTAATCGGGGTAATCGCGCATGCGATCCCATACATAACGATAATCGGCTTCAACATGTGAGCTGACGAAACGCTGAATGCCCAATAGTAGCTTGCCACAAAGCCAATCAGCGCAGCTGTCATCGCGAGATATTCCAATACTGTGAACGGGTATAGAAACATTGGCACGACGAAAAAGCCGAGGTTCATCAAATAAACCCAAGCGTATTTACGTTCAAGACAGAGCTGTGGTTGTTTTAGTTTCATAGTTGCATTATGAAACGAACCTGTAATTCATGCCAGTGACATTTGTCATCATCATGAAATGACAAAGGTGACTGCCCCTTAACCGTTTAACTCACTAACCTTACAGCAAATGGAGGTGAGTGATGACGGTTTTATCAATTACAAATTTATCGAAGTCTTACGCTAACGCACCCGTACTCAACGATTTTTCATTAGATGTAAGGTGTGGAGAGGTCGTTGCTGTACTGGGTGAGAATGGCGTCGGTAAGACGACGCTTATTCGCTGTATTCTTGGATTGACCGCTCCGGACGCGGGCCATATTAGTCTGTTTGGTGAACAACAGCCTAAAAAGAGCAGAAGCCCGTCACTTAAGCAGCGCTGGGGCGTGGTCATGCAAGTCGGCGCTGTGAATGGGCAGTTGACTGTGCAAGAGCAGATTACGCTTTATCAGAGTTATTACACTAAGCCCATCGGTATCGAGGAGTTGAAGCAACTCTTACCTATCGAGTCGTTACTACATAAGCGTTTCGCTGTGCTGTCGGGAGGAGAGCAGCAACGTGTCATGTTTACGCTCGCGCTTATTGGGCGACCGCAACTACTGTTTTTGGATGAACCTAGCGTTGGAATGGACCTAAGTACGCGGCAACAGATGTGGCGTTGTATCGAATCGCTGAAAAGTCAGGGTGTCGCAATTATTCTAACCACGCATTACATAGAGGAAGCCTACCAATTGGCAGACTCTGTCGTACTTTTGCGTAAACAGGCGCCCGCCGAAAAATTACCGATAAAAAGTATGTCTTTAGAACAACTGATGTCCACATTGATTGGAGGAGCTACGTCATGAGTCAATGGATCGTTGAAGCTCAAATGGATATGCGAGCTTTGCTTCGCTCGCCCAGCTTTTACATACCGGCGTTTGCGTTCCCGGTCGTGTTCTACTTCTTTTTTGGCATCATGGTGGATTTTTCCAACGGCCACAGTGATTACCTTCTTATCTCCTATGCTTGTTTTGGCATTATGGGACCACCGTTTTTTCACCTTGCGGTGAGTATTGCGAGTGAACGCACTCATGGCTGGCTCACCTTAAAGCTATTGTCGCCAATGCAGTTCAATAGCTTTATTTTTGCCAAGTTAATCAACAGCGCCGCTTTTTCTGCAGTGATCCTGCTCTTACTTTACATCGAGTCGGCTTGGCTTGCCGGTGTCCGATTATGGTTTTGGCAGTGGGGTCTCTTAACACTTATTTTTACCTTAGGTACTTTGCCTTTTGCCGCTTTAGGGATGCTCATTGGCGCTTTAGTAGCCGACCGCGCTGCCGCAGGCGTTGTTAACCTGATCTATCTACCCATGGCGTTGCTGTCTGGCTTGTGGTTTCCCCTGTTTTTGATGCCGGACTGGGTGCAATGGATCGCTTATGGGTTGCCCAGTTATCACTTGGTGCAATTAGGCTATGCGGTCATCGGGAAGGGCGATGAGGTGAGCTGGTACTGGCATATTATCTACTTGTGCCTTTTCAGTATCAGCATGATGGCAGTGTTAAGAAGCCTATCTGGTCGCTTCAGTGGAGCCAGTCATGAATAAACTTACTTGGATTATCGGCGCTGGGGCTGTCGCTGCGCTATTGTGGTTATTACCTGAGCCAGCCCCGGTCGAGGACAATAGCTTTACCATTGGGCCTATCAATGTATTCGATGGTGATAAGGTGCTACGAGCGCATTATGTTTCGGTCGAAGAGGGCGTTATTGTGCGAGTTGAATCGCAGCCTCCGAAAGCGGTTCAACGTGTTTATCCCACCAAGCCGGACCAGTGGATTATTCCTGGGCTGATTGATAGCCATGTCCATACTTGGGGTGATGCGCGAGAACGCGCACTTGATTTTGGTGTGACAACGGTGATTGATCTATTTGGGCATCCAAGCGAATTACGCCGAGCTCGGCAGCAACGCAACTCGGTGCAATTGCAACAGGAGGCGGATATGTGGGGGGCTGGCCGGTTGGTTACAGCGCCTGATGGACATGGAACGCAGTTTGGGTTTAGCCCCCACCCACTCGCTGACGATGATAGCGCCGAGAGTGCTGTCTCGGAACGCCTTGCTGAAGGCTCGGACTTTATTAAGATTGTGTATACCGCAGAAGACGTTGACTATCCCCATCGACCATCAATAAGTTACCAACAACTGCAGCGCGTTATTCAAGCCGCACATGACCAACAGGTGCTAGCCGTTGTTCATGTCGCCGACCATCTTTCTGCCGAGCACGCCGTTACAGCCGGCGCTGATGGTTTGGTGCATGGTTTTTTCGACCAACCTATAAGCGAACAGCTGATTGATAAAATGGAACAATTACAGGTGTTCATCGTACCAACCAATATGATTTATGAGCACTTAGTGCACGGTGAATTTAATAAGCAGGTACTCTTGCCCGCCTGTGGAGACTGTTTTAATCAGCAAAAACTAAATAGCTTGAGCCGTGGTGGCGCGAACATGGCCTCAACCTCATTTTATAATAACTTAAAAACTAACACTCGGTTACTTGATGAGAGCGAGCTTGATGTGCTGGTCGGGAGTGATGCTCCCAACCCAGGTACCGAACACGGCATCAGCCTAATAGCAGAGCTCATGTGGCTCGAAACTCAAGATGTTAATTGGCAAGTTGCCATTCATTCAGCAACTGCACTGGCAGCTGAGCGTTGGCGAATTAAAGGCCGAGGGCGTATCGCTGTGGGGCAACGCGCCGACATGGTGTTGATCGGTTCATCACCCGCGCAGGGAATGCATTTACTATTAGACCCTCAGGCTGTCTGGAAGAATGGCTATCAAGTAAGATAAACTACTTATCGGTTATTAATTAGGTCAACGCTGTGAACTTAAAAGAACTGCTCGAGCAATACAGTCAGGCGCTTTCAGATAGCAGGGCATTTTGGGACATTGTTGCATTCGAACACACGGAGTTACCCTGGGAAAGCGAATCGACGCTCGCTAGGGTACTCGACGACCTGCGATTATTAGTCGATCCCGTGTGGGCGTATGAATCGAGTAAAGCTTCAGAGCATCCCCTGCCATTTTGGCTTATCCAAGGCATCAAAGGCCGTAAATTATCGCAAGTGCAGGCGTTTATCGACCACGTACCTAAACACTCGACGATAGTCACAGAGTGGTGTGCTGGTAAGGGGCATTTAGGGCGATTGTTGAGTTTTACCCAACAACGTCCAGTGGTCAGTATTGAGTGGCAATCTGCGCTGTGTGCAGAGGGCACTGAGCTTGCACAACATCACCGACTGCCGCAGGCGTTTATTCAGCAGGATGTCTTAGCGAAGGACGGTGATGATAAAATTCAGCAAACACTTCGCAGATGTCAAACGGCTGTGGCATTACACGCGTGCGGTGACTTACATATTAGGCTGTTGGAGCACGCTACTGAAGCACAGATACGAGATATTTTGGTGGCGCCGTGTTGCTATCATTTAATTCGGCAGGGGCACTATGAACCGTTGTCCAAGACCGCACAACAGTGTGACTTAAGACTGAGTAAAAACGCACTTAGGCTCGCAGCGCAAGGGCTTGTTACCGCGGGAAAACGGGAGCGAGAGTTGCGTCAAACGGAGCTCGTGTGGCGCTTGGGTTATGAGTCTTGGCGCCAAGATCATTTGAATGATCCGCACTACCAACCGCTTAATTCAGTATCCAAGGCGATTTTTTCAGGTTCATTCAAAGACTTTTGTCATTGGGCTGCGGCACAACATGAGATTAATTTAAGCTCATGTTTTGATGCTGACTATTGGTTAGAACGTGGTGAGCAACGGTTTTTAGTGACTGAGGCGATAGAACAGGTGAGACTGAAATTTCAGCCATATCTTGAACGTTGGTTATTACTTGATAGGGCTGTATTTTTACAAGAGCAGGGCTATGAGGTCTCTCTCAAGGCATTTTGTGAACGCGAGCTCACTCCGCGCAATACGTTAATAAATGCACGAGCCCGTATTTAAACGGGCTCGTGGTTCAAGCAACAAAAACTTAGTTGCCTACTACAATATCATTTTCGACGTCTTCAACACCTTCGACACCTTCAGCTAACTGGCCAGCTGTTTCCGCGTCATTTTCAGTCGCTACAGTACCGCTTAAATAAACAGTTTTGTTGCGCGTTTCGACACTGATTTTTGAGCTATCTAAGCCGCCGTTGTCGAACAGAGCAGTTTTAACTTTTGCAGTGATAGCAGAATCCGAGAGATACTCGCCTGCCTCTTCCATCTTTTCTTCTGCAGCATCGCCCATTTTATCCGCAGTTTCTTTAGCAGACTCCATTGCTTGCTCGGTTTTGTCTTCCGCTGAATCTTGTGAACACGCAGCAAGACTTAAGCTTGCCAATGCCATCAAACTAACTAACGATAAAGTTTTTACTGATGCCATAAAACACCTCCTGTTTAAG
>NZ_CAXGLS010000059.1:0-12657 GCF_964010655.1 uncultured Idiomarina sp. | reverse complement strand
TGCGTCAATACGTGCCAAAAGGTACTGATTTGAGCACTGTAACCAACGAGCTGATGGCTAAATACCAGCAGCGCTTGAATTTACGTCCCAGGAAAACACTGGGCTTTATTCAGCCAGACATAATTTTTAAAGAGCAATTGCAACACGCTAAGAGCGAGTGTTGCAGTTATTAGTTGAATCTAGGAATTGGATTGTAGGTTGCATGGATCCAAATTCGTGAACCATCTTTTGTTACCCGTTGGTAATCCGCTGTTTGATATTTGCCGTCTCTTAAACGCTGCCAAAAACTTTCGTACTCTGAACTTCGGCTATGTTCGGGAGGAACAAATATACGATGATGCTCACCAATAATTTCATCGGCGTTATAACCCATGAGGGTGAGGAAATTACTATTGGCTGATAAAATAGTACCATCGAGTGAGAATTCTATGACCGCTTGAGCACGGTTTATGGCCTTAATCTGAGCTTGGTATTCAGCCCGTTGGGCTACTTTCTCAGTTATATCGGACGCAAACTTTATTATTTTTTTAACTCTTCCATGTTTAAAAATCGGCGTATAAGAGGCATGTATCCAAATCTCTTCTCCTGCTTGAGTGATGCGGCAAAACTCACCCATTTGGACTTCGCCTTCGCGAAGTTTTTGCCAGAACAATTTATAGCGTTGGCTTGCTGCTTCACTATCCTCCACAAATAAGCGGTGGTGGCGTCCTTTTATTTCGCTTAGCGAATAGCCCATTAGCGAGAGAAAATTATCGTTAGCGGTTTCGATTTTACCGTCTAAATCAAATTGTATAACTGCTTGAGATTGGTGAATGGCTGCAATGACATCATTTGCGTCATCGTTGAACAATTTAAACATAACTCCTCCATGAGGCGGACATACCTATGAGGTATTATCGAACAAATTGTTAAAAAGTTAAGAGATTAAACACTCAATATTTCGAATGTTTAATCTCTAAAAAAGTTTACTGTCCTTGCAAACGTTTGCCATAAGAAATCGCATAGGCGGGCGAGCGTATTTGAAGCACCGGATCTTGACTGGTAGAGATACCGTCAGTGACCTGATTCGGGTCAAAATTGATCGGTGTACATGATTCTCCACCGGACTCGGTTATTTTCAGTGTACCGACATTGATGGTTTCTCTATCTTTTGGCCAAACTTGTGACGGGTCATTAATTGGATCACCCTGTTCAGCAAGTTGCCAGTGCCATTCGTATTCGACCGGTCCGTCCTTGAGGCGCTCACTGAGTCGCTTGGCAAGGAAAGACTTGGGTAAATTTTTCTGCTCTTGCTCTGTAAGTAGCGTTTCGCCTGCCTTAGGCACTAATGTCCATCGAAATGCCTGCAATTCGCCGTTAGTCAACGTGGTATAGAATGTGTGAATACCAAAATAGTTAGCCGATGTGTATTCTGCTGCCGGTTGATGCGACTGTAACCATTCTCCCTGACGTGCGGCTTCTGGATTGGCTTCGAGATAGGCTTGACGATCTTCTTTAGTCGCCTCGCCCTGGGCAATAGCGTAGTTAATACGTAAAAGACCGAGGAATTGTTCTGGATTTTTTCCAGCAAACATAGGCGTGGTTAATCCAGCAATTTTGTGTTGCCTGTTGTTGTTTAAATCAAACACCACTGCCATGCCGCGCGGTGCGTTTGCCGCCTCATCTGCATTTGGATTACCTCCGCCCATGGAAAAGCGCAACGTAATCGGCGCTTGATCGCTGAATAAGGGGGTATCAAAGCGCGCTTGTGCGGTTGCGGAGGGTTCAAATGAGCCAAGTGCGCAAACACCTTTGGCGTGACCTTTACGTACGCCAGGATGTTCGCCACTCAGTTGTTTGAATACTTCTATAAAATCATTTGCAGTAGCCGATTGAGGCGCTTGAATAGAAGCTTGTTGTGCTGCAGCACTGAACGATAAAGCTGAAATTAGGGCAATGTAAGTGGTTGTGGTTTGCATAGTTTACTCCCAATAAATACCGAGTTTTATTACGCGTATGGACGCAATACGGATTGCGCCATGTTTAGAAGAGTTGCCAATGAGTTAAGATTTATTAAACTCATTTAGTTTAGAAAAATAGTAAGCTAACTTATAATAACCTTAGTTACTAATTGGGGAGGCGTTATGGAACACCCTGACAGAGAGTTGATGTTCTTGCTTGCGGACGTGGCACGCATGGCTAAATGGGACTTCGATGCGCGCGCTAAATCACTCGGTTTAACGCGCGCTCAGTGGTCAATTCTGGCACGTCTTGTCCGCTGCCAAGGTATTCAACAGTCGCGGTTAGCTGAGCTACTTGAGCTCAAAGCGATCACGATTGCACGCCATATCGATCGACTGGAGCAGGGCGGTTGGGTTGAGCGTAAACCAGATCCGGATGATAGACGGGTTTGGCGGCTGTTTTTAACCGAGCAAGCAGAACCGGTGTTGAATCAGTTGCGGGAGCTCGGAGCGCAAACGCGCGCTAAAACCCTCGCTGGGATCTCTGAGGCGACCCGCCATGAAATTCTCAATGCACTGAAATCCATGAAACACAATTTAACCGAAAGCTGAAGGACGCTCTTTACTATGAACACGCGGTATAACAATCCGATTCGAATGTCGGGCGCTGTTAAGTTACGGATGATTTTATTGGTGCTAGTACCTTTAATTGTCGTATTGGTAACGGGTGGGATCTACCTCACCGGTGGTCGGTTTGTAGAAACTGAAAATGCCTACGTGCAAAATGATAAGGTGTCTATTGTACCTGAGATATCGGGTAACGTTGCGCAACTCTTTGTGTCGGAAAACGAACCCGTAAAACAGGGTGACCTATTGTTTGATATCGTCGATGCGCCTTATGCGATTAAGGTGGCACAGGCGAAATCTCAGTTGGCACAAGTCGTTACTGAAATCGAAACGTTGAAGGCGCAATACGCAGAACAGCAAGAGCAACTGGTTCTCGCGCAGTCAAATGCAGCATTTGCCGAGCGTGAATTTGCGCGTCAGAAACGATTAGTAAAGTCGGACTCGGTGTCAGAATCAACCTTGGATAAGTATCGACACCAGTGGCGCGTTGCGAAGGAAAATGTGAAGTCGGTTGAGCAAGGACTGAAACGTATCGCGGCAAGTTTAGCAGGGCAACCGAATATCGATGTTAAGCAACACCCGCGTTATCTGCAAGCCAAAGCTGCGCTGGATGAAGCTGAACGAAACCTCGAACAGACGCATGTTGTTGCACCGATGTCAGGTTTTGCGAGTAAAACCCCCTCTGCAGGTCAGTACATCGATCCACGTAACCCAGCGATGGTGGTGGTCGCGACTGAGGCGCCATGGATCGAGGCTAACCTGAAGGAAACTCAGCTAACGCACGTCAAAGTGGGACAAAAAGTGGTCATTCATGTCGATGCTTATCCTGACATCGTATGGCACGGTAAGGTGAAAAGTATTGCTGTGGCTTCCGGTTCTGAGTTTGCTCTTTTGCCCGCTCAAAACTCGACAGGGAACTGGGTCAAAGTGGTTCAGCGAGTTCCGGTTCGCATTGCTGTCGTGGATACAGGCGGTAAGCCACCACTGAGAGCTGGTATGAGTACGGAAATCTCTATTGATACAGGCTGGCACGAGCGGGGACCTCAGTTTTTGCAGCCGCTAGCCCACTGGATGCAAGCATTAAGTAGCGATAAGCCAGCTTAAGGGTCACGTTGTTATGAATGCAAAGCAGCTCGCTAAGAACCGTGGTTTAATCACTATTTCTATCATGCTTGCAACCATTATGCAGGCGGTCGATACCACGATAGCTAACGTGGCGTTGCCTCATATGCAAGGCAGCATGTCGGCCACGTCAGAGCAAATTGCCTGGGTGTTAACGTCGTATATTGTGGCAGCAGCAGTGATGACACCGATGACCGGCTTTCTTGCTGCGAAAATCGGCCGGAAGCGATTGTTCCTGTTGTCGGTATTTGGCTTCACAGCCGCCTCGGTCTTATGTGGTGTTGCTGTTTCACTAGAACAACTGGTGTTTTTCCGGTTACTACAAGGCGTGTTTGGCGCGGGATTGGTGCCGTTGTCGCAGGCTGTTTTGCTCGATACGTATCCGAAAGAAAAGCACGGTTCTGCCATGGCTATTTGGGGCGTTGGCGTTATGGTGGGGCCCATTCTGGGTCCTACACTCGGTGGATATCTGACCGAGTATTATAACTGGCGATGGGTATTTTTTATCAATATCCCAGTGGGGTTATTGGCGTTTGCGGGAATTGTCGCCTTTGTTAAAGAAACAGAAACAGAAAAACGCCGCTTTGATCTGTTCGGATTTGCGTTACTCTCGTTATCGATAGGTGCCTTACAGTTGATGCTTGATCGTGGTCAGGGCGAGGACTGGTTTGCTTCCAGTGAAATTATTGTAGAGTGCATTGTTGCGGTTCTGTTTTTATATTTGTTTATCGCACATATGCTGACTAGCCGTAATCCGTTTATAGAACCCGCACTATTTAAAGATCGTAATCTTGTCACAGGACTTATCTTTATTTTCATTGTAGGGATTATTCTACTCGCGACGCTGGCGTTACTACCGCCGTTTCTACAAAACCTGATGGGCTTTCCCGTGATTACCACGGGCGAGATATTAGCGCCGCGAGGTATTGGAAGCATGTGTGCCATGCTGATGGTTGGCAGGCTGATTAATCGTGTCGACGTGCGCTGGCTAGTAGGACTCGGGCTATCATTGACTGCCTATTCGCTATTCGAAATGGCCGCATTTAATCTGTTTATTAGCCCTATGGATGTTGTCAGAACGGGCATTATTCAAGGGTTGGGCCTAGGCTTTGTATTTGTACCGCTCAGCACGGTGACGTTTTCGACACTGGCGCCTCAGTTGCGAACCGAAGCCACGGCAATGTTTAGTTTAATGCGTAATATCGGCAGTAGTATTGGTATTTCGGTCATGGTTACACTGGCTGCGCGTGCGACACAAACGAACCATGCGGTACTGGGCGAGTCTTTGACGATGTTTAGAGCGCCAGTAAAAGAAGAGTTTATACGAATCGCGATAGAAAACGGGCCCGGCATGGCGGTGGCTCAAATGAATCAGCAATTAACTCAGCAAGCCGCCGCCATCGGTTATCTGAATGATTTTAAAGCCATGGCGTGGATGGCTTTATGTTCGCTACCGTTGTTACTATTGTTCCGCACCGAGTCATCGACTAAGGCGCCAGTTGCTCCGCCAAGTCAAGCTGAGGTTGATAAAGCGAAGTCTTAACATTGAAAAAGCCGAGCAGTGAATGTGCTAAATAGTCATGATTAACAGGGTACGTTGCGGCCGCATCAGGACGGTCTGCCCAAGCGTTGGCAGGCCATAGAATCCAAGGTACGTGGCGTTGTTCATCGGGAGCCATCCAGTTAGGAAGCCCATGCAGATAGACACCGTTATCTCCGAGTGACTCGCCATGATCGGAAATGTACATGAGGCTTGTATCCAATTGCGGAGCCTCTTTAAGTGTATTAATCGCGCCAGTGACGAGTTTATCGGTCACAATCAAGCTATTGTCATAAGCATTCTTAATGGTGTCGACTGAGCACTGATTGAGCTCGATGGTGGTGCACTCGGGGAGAAATTTTTTAAGAGCTTGAGGCGATCGTTTGTAATAAGCAGGACCGTGGCTTCCCATTGAATGTAAGACAATAATGCTGTCTTGCTTTGCGTTGGCTAACTTGGTTTTCAGAACTTCTAGCATCCGTGTATCGAAGCATTCCTGATCGCTATCACAGTAATCTTCGGCAGTAATTTCTTCCACTCGGTCGCAGACGTTTTTACAGCCCGAGTTATTTTCAATCCACGATACATTGATACCCGCGTGATCAAGGACATCTAATACATTACTGGTCGAGCGTGCACGGTTATCGTAGTTTTCAGCCTGATAAAAACTAAACATACATGGGACTGAAATGGCTGTCGCGGTGCCACAAGATGTTGCATTTGTGAAGCTAATAAGTTCACCTTGCTGGGCGAGTTGCTCGATACCCGAAGTGGTTGGGCGCGGGTATCCATTGGAACTGAAGTGATCAGCTCGCGCCGTTTCTCCGACGATGACAACCATGACTTTAGGCGTTTTGTCATTATCTGGTTGCTGGGTGGCATCTTGACCCAGCGCGATGAAGGTTTCTGGCGTCGATAATTTGGCTTTAGCAACCGAAACACTGGCAGATATGACATTGAAGGGGATGACTCGGTATTTAACGTCACGGTGATTGCGAAATAGTGATGAATACTCACTGTATTGGGTCATCAGTACGCCCATAGCAACGGCAATAAGGATGCACCCGGCCCCTAAACTCAGCAATGTCGTACGTACCCAAGGTTGCGGTTTCACCGGCATCCAAATCAAAACTATTGCTGGTACAACGCCCCAGAGAAAGACAGACAAAATGAGTTTAACTGAAATCAGGTCGCTGGCTTCAGAAGTATCTGTTTCGAGTGCATTGATCAGCATATCAGGATCAATCACTACACCGTACTGATTCATCCAATAGGTGACCACCGCGGCGGTGGTAAATAGCACGAATATAGCGCCTTTCAGACAATGAAATGCGCGTGCAATTAAAAACAGTACAGCGTATACACAGGCGATAACAAAAAGAAAGCCCATTTGTGCGATAAGCGAAGTTTGATAATCGTTTAGCGAGGATAAAAGGGGACCGCAGTAGGCTAAGGTCAACCACAGCGTAGCGATCAGTATCAGAAGTCGACTGGATAACTTAACGGTTTTCATTAGGCTTATCTCCAATAAATATCAATGCACTGATAACCCAGCAGATAAAAGCCGTGGTGATATCGTCTGAAATGAAATGTGCGCCGCGCAACTGCTGCGCAAAACCAAGTAATAAACCAATGAGTAGTGAACCGACTAGGGCTTTGCGGGCGATAACAGGGAAGTCTTTGCGTAGGTAAAAAAATAACGAAAACCAAGCGTATCCGATACTTGCGTGTCCTGCTGGAAAGCAGCGTCCGGGCTCGGGTTGGCTGGCGGCTAACCAAAGAGGTTGGTAGTCAAAGCGACCGCCAAACATGTTGAGATCCCAAGGACAATGCATCCCTGTGACGCCTTTCATCAGGTTCACGACAATAAAAGACAGCAATAGCGCACCGATAAATTGTGATAAGCGGACAAGCGAGGTTACACGTAGAGGTTTGAACCATTGCGATAGGTAAAAAATTAAGATACCGGCGACAATTACGATGTTAAGTGCACGAAACCCATCATGGAGCACAGACTCGGTAATTAGGTTATGTTTTAACGCCCAGGCATGACCGGAAATTGAGAAAAACCATTGGGACACATCAAATTTTATCCCGAGCCCGTCAAAAAAAATAAATAAAGCCAAGTACAAAGGTACTGAAACCAACAATAACGAACGGCTAGAACGGTCGGTTAAATTGATAAAAAAATTCCGCATAGTTGCCTTAAAAAATTAGTCACTATGCGGAATTTATAAAAACTATATTAATTAAATCTTAAATTTAAACAGATTGTTTATTCATTAATATCACTGGCTGGGCTTCGGTAGCGAATCACTTTGGCAGGTGCCGGGCATGATTTGGCTGCATCCTTGGCGCTAAAAAGCAGCCAATGCTCGCGATGTGCGATACCTAATGACTTTCCATCTGCTGGGTCAAAACACTCAAAATGCATATTATCCGGTGCCATGATATAACGATTGGGGGCTTCGTTTATCCATAGCCATGCGTTACGAAACTGTTCAGCATTGCCTGTAAAATAGCTAAAGTGAGTTAACGGAATAGGCGAAAAAAGCAAGTGTTGCTCTTTGAGATCGAGAATAGCCAATTCGCCGCCATCTACTTTGGCAGCCGCGGTAAGCATGACGTTTTGGGGAGTGCGTAAGGGCTCCGCGAGAGGATACACGAGCCAACTCACAGTAACGCATATAATAGCCACGGCTGAGCCATATTTGACCCATAAACTCTTACGCCATAGCACTACACAGGCGAGACAAATGGCACCCACGATAATCGCAAAAATAATGGCGAGGCTATCTAGCAGTTGAAAACTCTGCGTGTAGTTGTCGAGTTTGTCGACAAGCTTGTCATGGTGTATCGCAGCAAAGTAAGTCAGTGCTGTGAAAACGGTGATGATTAATGTGAGCAAGGCGCGTAAAAACCATCGACTGGCACGATTAAGCGAAAGATCGGGCCAGGCGGCGGCTAACGCGACACAGAACATGGGTAATGCAGGCAGTATATAAACGCCCCGTTTGGCAGGACTTAAGCTAAAGAAGAAGATGACTAAAATAACCCAACCAAATAACACCGCAATACGGGGGTCCTGCTTAATCTGCTGTAAGACGGTTTTTAACTGCGTCAGTAATAATACACTCAGCGGTAACCAGAATGCAGGTACCACGCTACTGATAAAGTAATGCCAAGGCTTAAAGTGATGCCATGGATCCACATAGCGTTCGCCGGTTTGTTTAAACAGGATATTATCGCGGTATGCGAGATATTCTGGACTACCGTTTTGACTGACAATCAAGTACATGGGTACGAGCCAACATGCCACTACAGCGAGCATAACGATAGGGCCTAGCAATGCGCGCCAACGCCAACTGCCTGTTAAGCGTTGCTGGGTAAAGTGATAAATTGCAATCGGTAGCAGCATCAGCAGGGGCAAAAAGCCAACGCCTTTAGTTATAATACCTAATCCCATGAAGCCCCAGCCGAGGAAATACCAACGCCAATGGGGACCGCAGAAGAAGTGACGCAATAGACCATAGCAACCCAGTGTAATCCAACAGGCGACCATAGCATCGATTTGGGCAAATTTTGCCTGAATTAAAAATTGTGGCGTAATGAGTAGAAGCAGCGTTGCGTGTCTCGCAATACGCATGCCCCATATCCGTCTACTGATATCAAATACGGCCACTAAACTGACTAAGCTGCACAGCGCGTTAGGCACTAACGCGGCTATTTTTATATTGCCAATCAAATAATAGCATAGCGCGATAGCCCACATGAAAATGGGCGGCTTATCGGGATAAAACTCCTCACCACGGGCAGGAAAGAACCATTGCCCAGTGACGACCATCTCACGCGCTACATCAGCAAAACGGGGCTCGTCGGGTGGCCAAGGCGAGCGAAGCCCAAGTCCCGAAAAGATGAGTAAAGCCGCTACAACCAATAGCCAGAATAGGAACTCACCGGTGCGTTCGGATGAGAGTCGTTGCTCAAATGCGTCCAACCACTTCATGAGGGCACTCCTTCTGACAGGCTTTTTTGTGAGCGGTAGAGGTGGATACCAATAGCTGATGCGATGACAAACAATAAACCACTGATAAGTAATTTCTCAGATTGGGCGAGGCCAATACCACTGCCGACTAAAACAAATACCAGAGTTTGTGGGATATAACCGAGTATGCTTCCGACGAAAAAGCGTTTAAAGTCGACATTGGCTGCGCCCGCAAATAAGTTCGTCAAAAGATTACTGCCAACGGGCATCAGTCGAATCATCATGGTTTTTCTTGTTGTTGCTACATTAATCCACTTTACCAGTCGCTCGCTCTGGGTTTTGAAACGTTTTCTTATTAACGGCTGTAAAAACATGTGTGCAGTAAAGTAGGTGACCGCGAGTGAAAGACCGCTCACCAATAATGCGGCGACGAAGCCCCAACCGGTTCCGAGTATAAACCCCAATACGAGCGCGATGAGCTGGCGCGGACCGCCAATTGCCATAAACAAAGTGGCGGCGGTCAATACAATGGCATAGCCTTTGACGCCAGCGTGTTTGATCGTCTGCATGGCTCGTTCTGACGTCGAAATAGCATCTAACCAGCCTTGTTGAATGGCCAACGCAAGCGCAAAGAAAACACCGACAATCGCTAATAGTTTGATCGCGCGTTGCATCGGATTAGGACTCCTGACTGCGCTTTATAGCTTTAATTTGCGGCTTTCTGGAGCGGTAAATCAGCCAAAGAACACCCAAAATATCAAGTAGGCCAGCCCAAGCACGATTCCAAGCATTATATTTTGAGATGCCTTGCAACCGAGCGCGATGGTTCACAGGAACACTTTTTATTTCTCCTCCCATGCGTTTGACCAACGCGGGTACGAAACGATGCATATGGTGGAAGTAGGGGAGTTGTAAATAGGTATGACGAGGGAGGATTTTCAACCCACAGCCAGTATCCGGTGTATCGTCTTTCAATACGGCCTGTCTAAAGCGGTTGGCAACACGCGATTGAAATCGCTTCCAAGTCGTATCTTTTCGTTGTTGACGGTGCCCAATTACGCAAAAGTGGTGCGATTGCAACTCGTTTGCTACCTGCTTTAATGAAGGAATATCCGCGGGATCATTTTGGCCATCGGCGTCAAGCACCACGATAAACTCACCGCAGGCGTGTTGTGCCGCTGTATAAAGCGCAGTGCTTTGACCACAGCTCGACTGATGTTGAATAACCGATACTTGTCCTTGCATGGTTTTAGCGGTCGCTAATGCCTGCTCTGCTGTTGCATCTGTACTACCATCATCTACTAGCACCACTTCGTATGAGCTGCCTTTTAAGGCGTCGTCAATCTCTTTTAGTAAAACACTAATATTATCGGCTTCATCTTTTGCCGGGAGTATCACTGAAAACTCAATCATGCTAATTGTCCATGTGCATTGTATTTTTTGTACCACTCTGCGAATTTTTGAATGCCAGACTCGATATCGATCTGTGGTGAATAACCCGTTATTTTACTTAACTCTGTCACGTCCGCCCAAGTTGTGCTTACATCACCATCTTGCATTGGAAGATAACGTTTTTTAACCGGTTTTTCGAACGCGCTCTCGAGTATTTCAATAAACTTAAGCAAGTTAACAGGTTCGCCGCGACCTATATTTAAGACGCGATGGCGCGCACCCTCTGACTGCGTTTGAATAGGTTTATCTAATAAGCGGTATATGCCCTCTACAATATCATCGATAAACGTAAAATCACGCGATAGGTCACCATGGTTATAGACATCAATTTGACCACCTTGCATAATTTGTTTGGCAAACTTCATCGGTGCCATATCGGGACGACCATAAGGACCGTAGACGGTAAAGAAACGCAATCCAGTCGCAGGGATATTATATAAATGGCTATAGCTTTCAGCCATCAGTTCGTTAGCACGCTTCGTCGCTGCATACAAAGATACCGGTTTGTCGGCGGTCGCGTTCGTCGAAAAAGGGACACGCTCAGTATTACCGTACACCGAGCTTGATGAGGCATAAATAAAGTGGTCTACAGGGTGACTGCGAACCCACTCGAGTATGTTGAGAAATCCGATCAAGTTGCTTCGCCCATACGCTTGCGGATTATCGATTGAATAACGCACACCTGCTTGAGCGGCAAGATGAATGACATCATCAATCGTATAATCGGCTAGGCAGTCTGACAATGCGATAGGGTTATCAATATCGATCGAATGAAAGGAAAATGAGTCAAATTTCTTAAGTTGATTTAATCGATCATACTTAAGCTGAACTGAGTAATAGTCGTTGAGGTTGTCAATTCCAACGACGTGAAACCCTTCTGAAAGTAGGCGCTTGGCCGTGTGAAACCCAATAAAACCAGCGGCTCCAGTGATTAAAATCTTACGAGACATAAAGTCGGCTTAATTAAATTAAAATTAAACCGACTTTATAACAAAGAAACCTTAAAAATACCTTAAGAATAGCTTGGGTCACCTGATTAATATTAGTTTAGTAGTATTTCTGCGCCGATTTTAAACGAGTTTAGGCGATCTGATATATCGTAGGCGTTGCAGGTCAAAATCAGCTCGTCGACCTCAGTTTGTTCAATAAACTGTGTGAGGTGACGCGCGACGGTGTCTTTTGTGCCCACCGCGGTAAAGTTCAGCGCGTGATTAACAGCCGCTAGTTCATAGGGGTCCGCTATGGCTTTAATATCCTCAACAGGGGGCTGCATGCGCCCGGGCATCCCGCGACGTAAATTAATGAACTGTTGCTGCATCGATGTCATCATGCGGCGAGCGTGATGGTCCGTGTCGGCTGCGAATAGATTCAGTGCCGCAGCAGCGTATGGTTTATCAAGATAACGCGAAGGCTTGAATTGCTTGCGATATAGTGTAAGCGCGTGACTCAGGTGATCGGGCGCAAAGTGAGATGCAAACGCGTAGGGCAGCCCGAGTCGGGCAGCTAGTTGTGCGCCAAAGGTGCTCGAACCTAAGATCCAAACGGGGATGTTTTGCTGAAAACCAGGAATGGCTTTGATGGTGTCAGTATCTTCTGCTTCGGCGAGATAGCCCAACAGCTCTTGCACATCGTTAGGAAATTGTTCAGCGTCGTTCGGTGAACGCCTTAAAGCACGCAGGGTTTGTCCATCTGTACCAGGTGCTCGGCCCAGTCCCAAGTCAACCCTGTTGGGATACAGAGCATCGAGCGTGCCGAATTGTTCTGCAACAATATACGGTGGATGGTTAGGCAGCATAATACCGGCTGATCCCACACGAATGTGTTGGGTTCGACTTGCAATATGACCTAGAACAATAGCGGTTGCCGCGCTGGCGATACCCGTCATATTATGATGCTCGGCCATCCAGTAACGATGATATCCCCAACGTTCGGCTGCTTGAGCAATACTTACAGCGTTTTTTAGCGACTCAGCAACTGTGCCGCTTTCAGGC
>NZ_CAXGLS010000058.1:0-12748 GCF_964010655.1 uncultured Idiomarina sp. | reverse complement strand
GGCGCTATCGTCGGCGTCGGTACTGGCTCTACTGTTAACTTCTTTATTGATGAACTGGCTAAGATCAAAGACGATATCGAAGGCGCCGTCTCAAGCTCCGACGCCTCAACCGAACGGCTAAAACAACATGGCATTGAGGTTTTCGAACTGAACAACGCCCCCGAAGTTCCTGTTTATATTGATGGCGCTGACGAAATTGACGAACACGGTCAAATGATTAAAGGCGGTGGTGCCGCACTTACACGTGAGAAAATCGTCGCTGCGGTTGCCAAAAAGTTCGTCTGCATCGCTGATGAAAGCAAATTAGTCGGTCGACTGGGTACATTTCCGTTGCCCGTTGAGGTGATTCCTATGGCACGTTCCTATGTTGCGCGTGAAATAGTCAAACTCGGCGGCGATCCTGTTTGGCGTCAAGGCGTGACCACCGACAACGGTAACTGGATACTTGATGTGCACAACTTCGATATCCTTAATGCCGTTGAACTCGAAGAACAACTGAACAATGTCGTCGGTGTTGTCACCAACGGACTCTTTGCAGCCCGTTCTGCCGATGTTGCCTTACTGGCAACCTCAGAAGGTGTTAAAGAGCTGACTTGGGGAAACTAAATGGCCGTTACATCACTCGCAAAAGACAAGATTAAAGTACTATTACTCGAAGGTGTCCATGACAGCGCAATCGAGTTACTTAAGCAACAAGGCTATGACCAGCTCGAAATCCTCAAAGGCTCACTCGACGAGGATGAGTTGTGCGAGAAAATCAAAGACGTACACATGATTGGTATCCGCTCGCGCACGCAGTTAACTGAGAAAGTGTTCGCTGCGGCTGAAAAGCTTATCGCGGTTGGATGCTTTTGTATTGGTACTAATCAAGTCGACTTAAAAGCCGCACAAAAGCACGGTGTAGTCGTATTCAATGCACCGTTTTCAAATACACGCAGCGTCGCTGAATTGGTGCTAGCCGAAACCATTATGTTGTTGCGTGGAATTCCGCAAAAAAACGCACAAGCGCATAAGGGAGGCTGGCTGAAGTCGGCCAACCATGCGTATGAGGTGCGCGGAAAAGTGCTTGGTATCGTCGGTTATGGTCATATCGGTAGTCAACTGAGCGTATTAGCGGAGCAGCTCGGTATGCAGGTTATCTATTACGATGTCGAGACCAAGCTACCGATGGGTAACGCGCGCTCTATTAAACGCTTAGATGAGCTACTCGCTAAAGCCGATGTGGTGACTTTGCACGTACCAGAAACACCTTCGACTCGCTGGATGATAGGATCAGACCAACTGGCCAAAATGAAGTCAAATAGTTTGTTGATTAATGCCTCCCGCGGCACCGTCGTCGACATCGAAGCACTTGCTGAGGCGTTAACCAGCGGTCATTTAGCTGGAGCCGCTATCGACGTATTCCCAGTGGAGCCTCAAAGCAACCAAGACCTCTTTGAATCACCGTTATGCGGTATCGAAAACTGCTTGCTGACGCCGCATATTGGCGGCTCGACCGTTGAGGCACAAGAAAATATTGGTATCGAGGTCGCCGGTAAGCTGGTGCACTACTCTGATAACGGCTCAACACTGTCGGCGGTAAATTTCCCAGAAGTTTCTTTACCACAGCACGCAACCGCTCGCCGTTTACTACATATCCACAAAAACCAACCCGGTATGATGAACGCGATCAACAGTATCTTGAGTGATTTTGAGATTAACGTAGCGGGCCAGTACCTACAAACAGATGAAAACGTTGGTTATGTTGTGATGGATATTGATACCGACAATGGCACCGAATTGCTTGATAAAATGAAGGCAATTCCGGGCACGATCCGCGCCCGGCAGCTGTTCTAAGGGGCTCTGTCACCTTTGACTGTGCGCTCAATGCTCTCGGGCGAGACATGGCGCACATCTTTTCCTTTGACGAAAAAGATGATGTATTCGGCAATATTTTGGCAACGGTCACCCATGCGCTCAAGCGAACGCGCGGACCACAACACATTCATAATTTTAGGAATCGAGCGCGAATCTTCCATCATGTAAGTCATCAATTGACGTGTCAGTGCCTCATACTGACGGTCTGCCTGCTCATCTTGGCGGTGTACCTCATACGCAGCATCAAGGTCCATCCGGGCAAATGCGTCGAGTACTTTACGTAGCATGGTCAAAATTTGATGACCTAAATTCTCTAAGCTGACCAGCAACTGCTGTTGATCATTACTGAAGCTTTCCTTCGCCACTTTAGCAATGCGCTCTGCTTCGTCACCAATTCGTTCTAAATCAGCAATCGTCTTAATAATGGCAATAACTAACCGTAAGTCACTGGCCGCAGGCTGACGTTTGGCAATAATGTGCACGCACTCTTCGTCAATTTGGACTTCGAGTTTATTGACCTTGTGGTCATTACTCAGGACCTTTTCCGCTAATTCAACATCAGCGGTTTGAATCGCCGTAATGGCGTCGCTTAATTGTTGCTCGACCAAACCACCCATACTCAATACGCGGTTACGCACGGCTTCCAATTCCTCGTTAAACTTATTGGAAATGTGCTTACCCATGTTTAATTTATCCATGCCTGTACTCCTTAACCGTACCGTCCAGTGATGTAATCTTCCGTACGTTTTTCCATGGGCGTGGTAAACAACGTGTCGGTGTTGGCATATTCAATGAGCTGACCCATATACAAAAATGCGGTCTGGTCAGACACACGCGCCGCTTGCTGCATGTTGTGCGTAACAATCACAACGGTATATTTTTGCTTTAAATCGGTGATGAGCTCTTCAATCGTCAACGTCGAAATAGGGTCCAACGCTGAGGTCGGCTCATCTAACAGTAAAATTTCCGGCTCAATCGCGATCGACCGAGCAATGACCAAGCGCTGCTGCTGACCACCCGATAAACTGAAGGCACTCGCATTCAGTCGGTCTTTTACCTCATCCCATAATGCCGCCCCTCTGAGTGAGCGCTCGACGGCTTCGTCCAGTACACGGCGATCTTTAATGCCTTGCAAACGCAAACCATAGACCACGTTCTCATACACCGACTTAGGAAAAGGGTTTGGGCGCTGGAAAACCATACCAATACGGCGTCGTAACGCAGCAACATCCACGCCCTTGTCATAGATGTTTTTACCGTGCAGTAAAATATCGCCTTTAACTTTGCAGTTCTCAACCAGATCGTTCATGCGGTTGATGCAACGCAGTAAGGTCGATTTACCACAGCCAGATGGACCAATGAATGCAGTGACACCGTGTTTAGGGACACTCATCGAGATATCGTGCAACGCACGATCTTCTCCATAGTATAGACTCAAATTTTTAATTTCGAGTGCGCGCTGATCGTCTGTTAAATTCGCCAAGTCTAATTTTTCGCTGCCATTATTTGGACTAACCGAAATCATCAATGCTGCCCTTCTATTGCTAAGTGATTATTGCTCAAGTGCACGGTATTTCTCACGTAAGTGATTGCGCACACCGATGGCCGTGAGGTTGAGTCCAACAATCACAGTAATCAGTAAAAACGATGTCGCATAAACTAACGGGCGCGAAGCCTCTACATTAGGACTTTGGAAGCCGACATCGTAAATATGGAACCCTAAGTGCATAAATTTGCGATCTAGATGGAAGTAAGGAAAGTTGCCATCAACCGGAAGCATTGGCGCAGATTTAACCACCCCAACCAACATCAACGGTGCCACTTCGCCTGCCGCGCGAGCCACCGCAAGAATAAGGCCGGTCATTATTGCCGGAGACGCCATAGGTACGATAATTCGCCAGATGGTTTCCCATTTAGTCGCACCTAGTGCCAACGAGCCCTCACGTAAGCTACTTGGAATACGCGCAAGCCCTTCTTCCGTCGAAACAATCACCACTGGCAAGGTTAAGATCGCTAAAGTAATCGCAGACCACAGCACGCCCGGCGTACCAAAGGTTGGATTGGGTAGTGCTTCTGGGTAAAACACTTGATCAATGCTACCTCCGACCATGTAGACGAAAAAGCCGAGACCAAAAACACCATAAACAATCGACGGAACACCCGCGAGATTAATCACGGCAATCCGAATCAGCTTGGTCACTGGATTTTTGCCTGCATATTCGTGCAAATAGACTGCCGCGACGACGCCAAAAGGCGTAACAATCACCGACATCAACAGCACCATGAATACGGTACCAAAAATTGCCGGAAAAACACCGCCTTCGGTGTTCGCTTCACGAGGTGGCTCGGAGACAAACTTACCAATTTGTTGGAAAAAATGACCGATCTTTGCAACTAAATGCATGTCGTTCGGGAAGTTAACATCCAACACGCGGTACAACGGCACAGCAACCGCTTCGCCCCGAAAATCTTCGACAATAAGCGTATCCCGTGCGGCTCGATCACGAATCTCAAACAACGCTTTTTCTAACGTTTGGTATTCCGCTTGTAACCGCTCTCGCTCCGCTTCAAGGCGTGCCAAGGCCTGCTCAGTTAATTGTCCTTCAAGCTTTAAGCGGCGTTCCTCTAAGCCTAATTCGCTCAACTGATAGTTGATCCGGCCAATTTCATCTTCCTGTAGCGCTTGTCCCTCATCGTGCAGTTCGACTGCGCGCTCAACACGATCGAATAACACCTCGCGAAAATCGGCTTCTTCATACCCAGCGATTCGCTCACCTTGTTGCTCAATCGCAATGATACGGCCATAGAAATTTCCGTCTTTTGTACGTTCAATGATCGCCATATCAGTGGGTGTTTTATCTTCAACAATAGTTGGCTCGACCACCCAAGTGAAGTCCAACGGCACATACTCGCGGTTACCGATTTTCATCAAGTAACGTGTAATCAGTTCACCTTCGCTCGCATCGACCTCAACACCTGATTGCCGGACACGGTCAATAGGTACTTCTTCGCTATCATAGATTTCGCCGATAAGCGTTCGTGTCTCGCCCGATGCTGTTTCGATGGTCATTTGATGAATCGCTGTCGGCCAAAAAAATGATAATCCACGCCAACCAATCATTAACACTAAGCCTATAACCGCCACCAAGCTCACACTCACCGCGCCAGCCGTCAACCAAATCCAAGGCTTTCCAGTTCTAAACCATTGCTTCATGAGTAACCTCTAACTGTCAGCCCTACATCGAACTGTATTTGTCACGTAACCGTTGACGGACAAACTCGGCGATGGTGTTAAAGAAAAACGTGAAGATGAACAACACGAATGCGGCTAGGAAAAGAATGCGATAATGCGAACTTCCCACTTCGGATTCGGGCATCTCGACCGCGATGTTGGCTGATAAGGTGCGCATACCCTCGAAAATATTCCAATCCATAATCGGTGTGTTACCTGTCGCCATAAGTACGATCATAGTCTCACCGACAGCGCGTCCGAGCCCCATCATTATCGCTGAGAAGATTCCGGGGCTTGCTGTCAGTAATACGACTTTAGTCAGCGTTTGCCACGGTGTCGCACCGAGCGCTAATGAACCATTAGACAAGTGCTTAGGAACACTAAAGACGGCGTCCTCTGCGATAGAAAAAATGGTCGGTATCACCGCAAATCCCATGGCTATCCCTACCACCAAAGAGTTTCGCTGATCAAAGGTAACGCCTAACTCATTGGTCAAATAGCCGCGTACATTGCCGTCGAATAATACGGCCTCAACCCACGGACTCATTGAAAAGGATAACCAGCCAACGAATAACACAAGCGGCACGAGAATTAACGATGCACGCCCCTCACCTAACGTATTACGCAATTGGGACGGTAATAACTGCCAAAGTGCAGCGAAGCCAATAATAGACAACGGTGTTAAGATAATCACCGCCAGCACACCGGGCAAATAAGCTTCAATAATCGGTGCTAACCAAAGTCCCGCCAAGAAACCTAGAATAACCGTCGGGAGTGCCTCCATAATCTCAACAGTCGGTTTAACCACTTTACGCACTGAGGGCGACATAAAGTAAGCCGTGTAAACTGCAGCCGCTAAACCAATGGGCACGGCAAACAACATGGCATAGAGTGCAGCTTTGATCGTACCAAACGAGATCGGCACTAAACTAAATTTAGGCTCAAAGTCGTCCGAACCCGAAGTTGACTGCCAGGTATACGAAGGCTCTGGATAACCTTCATACCAAACCTGTTCCCATAATCCGCTCCACGTCACTTCCGGGTGTTCATTACTCAATTTGAATAATGTTAGCTCATTACCGGCTTCAGCTAAGAGATGGTTAGCACGCGGATCGATCGTGATCATTTGTGTTTCTCGGTTAGGCAAAGCCTCATGATAGAGGTCCGCCTCAGACGTCGTATGAAATACATTCAGCTTGCCATCGTGGGTCACCGCATAAAATGTACGACGATAGTCCTCGACTTCTAAGTCAACAATTTGTCCGCCGGCATCAAACTGGCGAATGTACTTAAACGTTCGTCCTTCGTCAGTGGGCACTTCAAACCATTGTGAGATAACACCACTTTCATGGGTGACCAATACGGTGGCGGCACCGGGCATCAAGTGTAATGATTGCGCCTGGCCAAACTGCCGCCCGTTAAGCGTGATCACTTGGCTTTCACTCACTGCACCGGACATGCTGACTGAGTAAACCACAATTCGGTTATTAATCAGTGCAAAAACTTTATTTAAATCGGGCGTAACCGCAATATCTCGTATCGAAGCGGTCATTTTACGTTGTTCATATTTAGGTGTGAGTGATATCTCACCTGTCAAAAAGTTTTGTTCTGCTGCAAACTTTGTAATCAGTAACGTATCAGCACCAGTGACTGCCGCCATCAGCATACCTTCGCCATCCGTCGCATAAGCCAACTGCTCAAGTGGACGTCCCTGCTCATCGACTTGCAACGGTTGTTCATTATTGAGTACCTCAAAGCGCGGCATAATCAGTCGTTCGACTTGACGAGTACCCTGTGTACGAGCCGTCTCTGGAAAAGTGACGCTGAATTTGGGCTGCACAATAAGGGCTTTCCCATTATCTAACCCATAGACAAACTGCTGATTAACCGGTAAAGAGCGCGCGAAACTAGTAATTTTGCCTTGCGGCACTAACATACGTTGTTCAATCACATCGCCGATTTTACGTTCTGAAAAGGTATTATCTTGTAAGGCAAAAAACTCACCTTTGCCGGATGCGCCAAAGCGATAACCAATTTCAGCCTGTTCTTCCATTCCCAGAGCCAAAGTTTGGTCATTGGCTTTAATGTCAAAGCTATGCATCGGCTTGACCGAAGCGGATTCAAAAATCGGTTGCACGACATAAAGCAAATAGAAAAATATAAGCAACAGCGCAACCAGCACCAAAACACCACCGGTGGTAACACCGACACGTGCCAGCCTATCTTTTAATAAGCGCGCCTGACTCGCTTTTAGTTGCTGCTCTGTTTGCCTGTCCATACCTTTCCTATTAACGTGTTAAGCCAGCGCATGGGCGCTGGCTATTTAACTGAATAACACTGTTTATTCTGCGTTATGCAAACCTAATTTTTTAAGCTCAGCATCCACGATAGCGCGGGGCAATGCAATATAACCGTCCTTGTCGACAATAGCTTGTCCCTGCTGAGACAAAATCATCTTTACGAACTCAGCTTCAGCTTTACTTAACGGTTGGTTCGGGTGCTTATTCACATAAACATATAAGAAACGAGCTAAAGGATATTTACCCGCCAAAGCATTTTCACGGGTTGCTGAGACAAACTCGTGACTGTCGCCACGGGCAATCGGTACCGCGCGAACGCCTGAGGTGACGTACCCGATACCCGAGTAGCCTACTGCATTCAGCGACGTTGAAACCGATTGTACAACGGAAGCAGAGCCAGGTTGTTCGTTTACATTGGCCTTAAAGTCACCGTCACACAGCCCCGCTTCTTTAAAGTAGCCATAAGTACCTGACACCGAGTTGCGGCCGTACAACTGCAAATCTTTACTCGCCCAATCGCCTGTTAAGCCGAGTTGACCCCAGCGAGTGATAGGCTCTGGAAAACCACATTTTCGTGTCGAAGAAAAAATACCATCGACTTCCGCAATCGACAGACCTTTAACCGGATTATCCTTATGAACGAACACCGCCAGCGCATCGATCGCGACACGAATGGGTGTCGGCTTATAACCGTGGCGCTTCTCAAATGCTTCTATTTCTTTGGACTTCATGGCACGGCTCATCGGTCCAAAGCTCGCTGTACCTTCAGTCAGTGCCGGTGGTGCAGTCGAAGAGCCCGCAGCCTGAATTTGAATGTTTACGCTAGGGTACATGCGTTTAAACTCTTCACCCCAGAATGTCATCATGTTGGCTAAGGTATCAGAGCCTACCGAAGATAGATTGCCGGACAAGCCCGACACTTTCTCGTATTTTGGTAAGTCATCCGTCGCGTGTGCAGGACTCATCAGTGCCATCATCACACTGAGGCCTAAAAGCTGTTTGACTGCCTTGTTGAACTTGTTCATGCTGTTTGTCCTCACGTGACTTTCACAAAACCAGTTGACCGTATTTTCAGCAGTTTATGAGATTTGTGTGACAGTTTAATGACATTTATGACAAAAAAAAGTCACTTTAATGACGTTTGCCGGTGACTCTGAGTCCAGCAGGTAAACGGAACCAAAAGCGCGACCCCTTGCCCAAGGCACTATTCACCTGTAGCTCACAGTTATGATGTTGCAACGCTTGTTTAACAATAGAAAGACCTAAACCGGTGCCGCCGCGCTCACTGTTTCTATCCTTGTCAACACGATAAAAGCGTTCAGTCAGCCTTGGTAAATGCTCCGAGGCAATCCCCGGCCCAGTATCTTCGACACTGAACTCAACCTCACTCCCGACCATTTGCCAAGTGACCCGAATATCACCCCCTTCTTGGTTATAACGAATGGCATTGGTAATGAGGTTTTGCATTGCACTCCGTAACGCATCCTCTTTGCCGTAAACTTTAACGGGCGCCACATCAAAGTGAACATTAATAGATTTTGTTTTAGCTAATTTTTCCGCCTCAGTTTGCAACTGTTGTAGTAATGAAGGTGCATCCACTACCCGTTCAAAGACATCATGCGATGGTGTTTCCATGCGAGAAAGCTCAAGCAGTTGATCAATAAGCAATCGCATACGCTCACTTTGACGTTGCATCTCACCCACCGCTTTGGTCATCATTGCCGGCGGAGTCATCGCTGGGTCCTCAACCATTTCAAGATACCCTTGCAATACCGTCAGAGGTGTTTTTAGTTCGTGCGAAACATTCGCTACAAAGTCTTTACGCAGATTATCCAATTGCTTAATTTGAGTGACATCGCGTGCGACTAAGAGATATTGATCATCACTGTAAGGCATTACCCGAATCTCAATATCTAACGAGTCGCGGGCAGGTGAGGGAATTGTCAGCGCTTCTTCAAAATTACCTTTACTCAGGTAACTAAAGAATTCGGGATGACGGATTAAGTTTGATAGGCGCATACCCGCGTCATCTGGCCATTTAAGACCAAAATAGAATTGCGCGAGTTGGTTACTCCATAACAATGAGCCATCACGTCGAAACACAATGGCTGCATCTGGAAGCGCTTCGGCTGCTTCACGGAAGCGACGAAGTAACTGAGCTAACGACCGACGCCGTTGTTGGCTACGACGCTGGTTTCGGTAAATCCCGTCGTAAATGTAAGACCAACTGCCTGGCGCCGTGGGCGGCATTAAGTTACGGCTATTCCAGAGCCAATCGGTCAATTTTTGCTGATAATAATAGTGCCATATCAAAAGGCCTGCCATGGATAGCGACATCGCTTGCCAAAAGATGCCCAATATGGCACCAATAATGGCAAAAGGCACTAGATAGAGAACAAGCCCCTTAAGTGCACCAAAACTGCTGTATTCTCTATCCATAACCTTCTGTTACCGGCTTGAAAAGCGATAGCCGACGCCACGAACCGTCTGGATCAAACGATCGTAACCGTGCTCATGTAACGCTTTACGCAAGCGACGAATGTGCACATCAACGGTGCGATCTTCTACATAAACATTGGTACCCCAAACTTGATCGAGTAGCTGCTCGCGGCTGTATACACGCTCCGGATGCGTCATAAAGAAATGCAACAGTTTAAACTCTGTTGGTCCCATATCGATACTACGATCGTGCGTAGAAATACGATGTGAAACAGGATCAAGCTTTAGTCCCTCTATCTCTAAAGGTTCATCCAAGACGGTCGGCGCAACGCGACGGAATACTGCGCGCATCCGTGCCATCAGTTCCTTGGGCGAGAATGGCTTTGTAATGTAGTCATCGGCACCCACTTCGAGTCCACGCACTTTGTCTTCTTCCTCGCCGCGCGCAGTGAGCATAATAATTGGAATGTTACGCGTGAAATCATCACTCTTAATTTTCTTGGCAAGCTGAATACCTGAACCGCCCGGTAGCATCCAGTCTAACAGCACCATATCGGGATAGGGCTCTGCGATTTTGGCAAGACCACTGTCATAGTCCTTAGCCTCCACGGCTTGATAACCATGTTGCTCCATGACAAAACTCAGCATTTCGCGAATAGGTGCTTCATCTTCTACTATGAGAATTCTACGCGGCATTGATTGGTTTCCTGACTCGTTAAACTATGCGACATAGTATTAACAATTATTATGACAGTTTTATTAAACTAGGTCACTTTTGTGACATTGTCACGCAGTCATGCCAACCACTGCAGTAATTGATGTAATAACGGTAAAGTGATGAATGCCAACAAGATACCGTAGCCCACCATAGCGGCCGATAAGATCGGTGCCAAACCAGCCATGATGGCAACCGCGCCCGCCGTTATCATGGGCGGCATTGCGGCTTCAAAAATAGTGACTTGTACCAAAGTCGATTCAATGCCCGTGGTCGATGCTAATACCAATAATGTCACCGCTGGCATCACCAGTAATTTAAGCAATAAACCGACGGTGAGTGGCGTTTTGCTGCCTTTTGGCAAACGAAATTTTAGCTGGAACCCAACAGCCACCATGATGACAGGCACCAATGTAACCGCCAACGACTCAGTTAGCACCGAGAACACCTCAGGGTAAGCCATATCTTTGATTATTAGAGCGATTATCAGCGAAATGAACGGTGGAAACAGCACGATTTTCTTGATGATATCCACAATGCGCGGACGTTCTGCTGATTCCCCAGCAGCAAGTGGACGGTACAGCGCTATAATAATTGTCGAATAAATAGCTAATCCAAAGAACGAGCCAAACTGATCGTAGAGCAACCCATATACAATCGCATCACTGCCATAGAACGCCTCAATCATCGGAAAGCCAAAAAATGAGGTATTACCTAGCGGTACACAAATCAGCAGGGCACCGGTGACTTCCCGCGACCAATTAAACCAACGACTTAGCAGCAATACCATAACGGCACTCATTGCCAGCAGTAGCCACGGGGTAATAATTGGAATAATGAGATCGGAAGAAAAGTGTAAGTCAGGAATTTTGGTAAAAATAACACCGGGTAAAGCGGCGTAAATGACGTACAAGTTGAGCACTTGCGCAGTGTTATCAGGGAACTTCCCAGCGCGTTTAATCACCACACCAATCAACAAATAGATGGCAAGTACAATAAGATTCGTCATGACGTCACTCGATTATCTGGCTCAATAGATAGAGCAGCCGAAGAGTAGCTGCTCATCGCGCTTCTATCTTACCAAGAAAAATCGTGACGTACACCGATAGAAAGGTAGTCTTCTGTTATCTGCTGCTGAATATCGCGGTTACGAGCGGTGTAAAAGGCAAACAAACGTGTGTTATCACCGAGGTAGTAATCACTGCCGATAGAGATCGAATGATCTCGCTCATCATCTTTAATAACTTGATACTGAACCTTAGGCACCCAAGCGCCATAGCGTTTAGCGGCACTGACCAACACGCCCTGAGCACTGATTATGCCATCCACTGACTGGTAATCTTGAGCTGCAAAACCTAACTTGAAATCATTCACCTTAGTGGCGAAAGAGAATTGTACGATGTCAAAGCCTGCCACCTCATTATCAAATGCTAACGCGGCATAAACGTTACTCTTTTTGAGCTTTTCATCCCCGTAAATGAGGCCAAACGATTGACCGTCGTCTACACTATCATCGTCCGAAAATACGTAGGTAAAGCCCAGTTTGAAACCTTTATAAGCGGGCGAGTAATAAGTCAGACTGTTATCAGCGCGAACTTCACCTTCGAACAAGTACTTAAGGTCTGCGGTATAGTCTTTGAACTGGTCAATAGCGCCTTGAGAGTCTTTCAGGAAGGTATCGTAACGGCCCAGCATGACAGTACCAAAGTCGCCACGTAAACCAACGATTTGATTACGGTCACTGATAGAGTCATCTTCATCAAAGCCTGCGAGGTCTACGCCCCACTCAAATTGATAGAACACTTCAAGATTATTATCGAGCGACTGCTGGCCTTTTAAGCCAAAGCGTGAAGAGTAGCTTTTGACTTCCGTATCATCTTGGTCCGCAATATCGCTGTATAACAAGCCGACGTTGGCACGACCATAAACAGTAAGCGCATCACTGTTATCGTCAGCGTATGCGCTTACCGAACTGCACACCAGTGCTGCATACATAAAATATCGAAACATAAAATCCACACGATTGTTTCAGTTATTAATCGTAGTTTACGGACTTCTTGGGAAACTACGCCTAAAAATGAACGTTTAGTTAAAACACCGTGTAGATTTTATTACAGTTTTCTTACTTTATGTACCTTTTATTGCAAAAGCGTGACTAATTCATTGCGGTTTCGTTAACACGCGCTTGATAGTCAACTTGGCTTT
>NZ_CAXGLS010000057.1:0-12962 GCF_964010655.1 uncultured Idiomarina sp. | reverse complement strand
GATATAAATAAAGTCATCGTCCGCGGCGCAGATCAACACCCAATGCGGCGCACGTATACCATCAAAATGATAGGTTGAGATAAGCGCGAGTACGAGCCGCCCCTCGCCCAAATCAGCTTTCAGCTCAACAACTCCGTAGTCGCATACATCAATAGGAACGCCGTGGCGGTTCAGGTAATCGATATCGGCTTGTTGGATCCGTTGCATGACTTCTTTCTTTTGCTCTTGCCGCACCGAGTCAATAAACAGTGCATCGTCGGTATTCACCGCAACGCGTACTGACAACCCACGCTTGAACGCTGCTCGCGCAAGTCCGTGCGGTCCGCAGCCACCATGACCCGACGTCATATAAATGGTGGTCGCTTCGCGCCAAATTTCGAGCTCTTCTTGTGAGGCATCCGCAGTCGGACGTCCAAAGTAATCGAGCGCCATCAATAAACTTGCGGGCCCGCAAGTGAACTCCGTCGACTGTGTCATCATGGGCACGTAGCGCTCGGTTGCGCCGACGCTGTTGTCCTCACCTAGCTCATAGCGCGGTAATAGCTTTTGCAGTATCAGCGCATCCTGCGATTGACTGGCACTCGGTGGGAAGTAAGCCTCGCGTAGCTCAACTGCACGAAAACCGGCATTAATAAATAACTGTTGTGCGAGTTGGTTAGACGTTGCAACTTCGGTTCGCAAGAATAAGCTGTGTCGCAGATCGGCTCGATCTTCGGCATGTTGAAGTAACTGTTTTCCGAAACCGTTACCACGAAATTGTGGACTTAATACCAGCGCATACAGCCGCGCGAGATTGGTGTTGTTGCGGAACAACACCACGTAATAGCCCACCACGCGTTTATCGTTGAGCATGACAAAAAAGTCCGCCGTGTTCGACTCGATAAACCGGCGAAAGCTACGTTTGCTGATGGCATCGTCTGGAAAAGTTGCCTTTTCTAATTGCACAACACTATCAAGATGGGTGACATTTGCAGGGACAAGGTTCATCATACCTGTCTGTGGGTATCCTTAACCGGTGTGGGCGTCGGCCCAGAAGAATGCAACAGCGCATCGGCTCTTGACTATTATCGTACGATCTTTACCCGTTTGAAATGATTATTTGTGTATTTTTTAGCGTCTCTACAAAGGGTTAACCATTGAATATACATGCAACCTTGCGGCTATTGGCATGGCCGTTTCTTTGGATAGGTAGTATTCAACTCGTGTTCGCATTGCTGTCGATGCTGGTCTTTAGGGATAAAACCTTTAGTCAGTTTTTAGATGGTTCCCTTATTTGTTTTGCACTGTCGTTGTTGGTTTATTTGCGCTACCGCAAGGGCAATATGGCGCGTTTGTATTATCGCGAGGCACTCGCCTTTGCCACCATGACATGGTTTTTAATGGGCGTTTTAGGTGCCCTGCCGATCATGTTCATTACTGGCGTCAGCTTTACCGACTCGGTATTTGAGTCGGTCAGCGCGATGACCACCACAGGTGCTACGATCTTGACCGGGCTCGATCATATGCCCAAAAGCTTCCTGCTGTATCGACAGTTTCTGCAATGGATGGGGGGTTTGGGTATCGTGATTTTCGTGGTCGCTATTTTGCCCATGCTCAACGTCGGTGGTATGCGCTTGCTTAAGGCGGAAACCCCCGGGCCGATTAAAGACGATAAAATTGCCCCTCGTGTCGCCAAAACCAGTCGCTATTTATGGCTGGTTTATTTGTGTTTAACCCTCGCCTGTGCCTTTAGCTATTGGCTTGCCGGCATGAATGCGTTTGATGCCATTGCTCATTCGTTTTCTACTGTATCTACGGGTGGCTTCTCGCCTTATGACGCCAGTATGGGTCATTTCAATAGTCATACGATTTTGGGCGTTGCCGATGTGTTTATGGCGCTCGGTGCCATCAGTTTTGCACTGCATCACAAAAACTTTACCGTACGCTCACTTAAAGGTTACTGGCAGGACGAGGAAACACGCTACTTTATCTTAGCGATCCTCACGATTTCCGTTATTTTGACGGCGATGGCGGTGGTCAATCATACCCATCCTTCATTCTGGGTGTCGGTCTCGCAGGCGGTGTTTCACGTCATTTCGTTTATGACCAGTACCGGCTTTGGCGCCGACGATCTATCCGCGTGGCCTGCCGCTACCGCGGGCTTTTTGATTATTGCGAGTTATTTAGGTGGCTGTGCCGGCTCGACCGCGGGCGGCAACAAATTCATCCGTAACATTCTTACTTTCCGTGCGATAAAGCATCATATGTTGCAGGCAATTCACCCCAGTGCGGTGATTCATGTGCGCTATCAACATAAAGTGGTTCGTACGCCGGTACTCGCCGCGGTCACCAGTTTCATGTTGTTAGTTGCCATTTGCACCATGGTGCTCACGGTTTTACTGATGATGACTGGACTCGACTTTTTTAGTGCCTTTAGTGCTGTCGCTGCATGCATTAACGTACTCGGTCCAGGCTTTGGCGAAGTGTCGAGCAACTTTATTCCCGTTACCGACACGGGGACCTGGCTACTGACCTTTGCCATGATCTTGGGTCGTTTGGAGTACTTTACCGTACTGACCTTGCTATTACCTAAGTTCTGGCGAGACTAGTTTTCCGCGTAAAACCGCCGATTGGGAGTACCTATTCGGTGGTTTTTCGTGCTAAACTTGCGCGCAAATTTTTTGCCGCTTAGGAACTGCTCGTGAGTAACAATAAACCCTCTTTAAGCTACAAAGACGCAGGCGTTGATATCGACGCTGGCAACGCGCTTGTTGATCGTATTAAAGGTGTCACCAAACGGACCAGCCGCCCCGAAGTGATGGGCAACATTGGTGGTTTCGGTGCATTGTGCGAGATTCCTGAAGGCTACAAAAAGCCGGTATTAGTTTCAGGTACCGATGGCGTAGGCACTAAGCTGCGCTTAGCAATTGATTTAAAACAACACCGCGGCGTGGGCATTGACCTGGTCGCGATGTGTGTCAACGACCTCATTGTACAGGGTGCTGAGCCGCTGTTCTTCCTCGACTATTATGCAACTGGCAAACTCGACGTTGATGTGGCTGCGGACGTGGTGACCGGTATTGGCGATGGCTGCGAGCAGTCAGGTTGTGCATTGATTGGCGGCGAAACGGCAGAAATGCCTGGCATGTATGAGCATGGTGATTTTGATTTAGCGGGTTTCTGTGTTGGTGTCGTCGAAAAAGATGACATCATCGATGGCACTAAAGTCGCCGAGGGTGACGCGCTGATTGCCCTGGCCTCAAGCGGTCCTCACTCCAATGGCTATTCGTTAATCCGCAAGATTATTGAAGTCAGCGAAGCGGATTTGGAATCTCACCTCGAGAACCGTACGCTCGCTGAACACCTACTCGAGCCGACACGCATTTACGTGAAGTCAGTGTTAGAACTGATTAAGCAAGTGCCTGTACACGCGTTGTCGCATATCACCGGGGGTGGTTTCTGGGAAAACATTCCACGCGTACTGCCAAAAGGCGCTAAAGCCGTTATCGATGGTAACAGCTGGGAATGGCCGGTGATCTTTGACTGGTTAAAAGAAAACGGCAATGTCAGCATGCGCGAAATGTACCGCACCTTTAACTGTGGTGTGGGCATGGTCATCGCGGTACCACACGCTGAAGCAGAGCGAGCCGTTGAACTACTTAACCAGCTCGGCGAAGATGCTTGGGTGATTGGTCGTATCGCAGATGCCGCCGAAAATGACGAGCAAGTTGAGATTTTAGCTGACGAAACCCGCTAGTGGACGGCTCATGAAACGTATTGTAGTGCTGATTTCGGGCACCGGCTCGAACATGCAAGCCATCGTAGATGCTTGCGAAAAACAACAAATTAACGGCGAAGTTGTCGCCGTTATCGCTAACAAAGACACCGCAAAAGGTCTCGAAAAAGCCGCTGAACGCGGTATCGCTACTCATGCGTTATCGCATAAGGCGTTTGATAGCCGTGAAGCATACGATGCCGAGTTACAGTCGTTAATTGATACGTATCAACCCGACTTGGTGATCTTAGCGGGCTTCATGCGTATTTTGACCGCGGAGTTCACTCGTCACTTTGCCGGTCGCATGTTGAATATTCATCCCTCTTTATTACCTAAGTACAAAGGCGTCAATACTCATCAACGCGCATTAGATGCCGGCGATAAGGAGCACGGTGTTAGTGTTCACTTTGTCACTGAAGAGCTTGATGGCGGCCCGGTAATACTCCAGGCAAAAGTACCGGTCTTTGACGGTGACACGGCCGATGACTTGCAGGCGCGGGTGCACGAGCAGGAGCATCGTATTTACCCGTTAGTGGTCAAATGGTTTTGTGATGACCGCCTTGCACTCGGTGCACAAGGCGTTGAACTCGATAATCAGCCGCTCGGGCCGCACGGTTACGCGAGCGAGGATTAATCCTCGCTCGACTTCGGATAAGTCACGCCGGTTAATGCCATCGTGGCTTGCTCGTCACCTTCTTTAAACTGCTGTAATTGCACCAGTAAGTAGTTCATTTCAGGCGCGAACCAATAATAGGTCTCGCGCTTGTTATTATCCCGCACACGTTCAACTTTAATGGTGTCTAACTGACCATAAGGCGTGCTAATAGTCTCTTCACCAATCCGTTGAAAGCGATACGTTTTACTATGGCCCTCTTCATCAATCACTGCATAGCTAAGCGGTTCACGTTCAGCGGCAACATCTAAACGGAGCTTCTCGGCGACCGAGCCCTCATCGTATAAAGCACCTTGCCAGTTAATGTCTATTGGCTTACCCGATTCCACATTCACTGCTTGATGGGTTTCGGCATCGAAGCTGGCATGAAACGCTCGATCTGAGCCTGTCCCCTCGCGTTTATATTGGAAGTCGATGGGAATAAAGCCTTGTTCATCATTCACACGGAACACGGATTCCGTCGTGCGCTCATCGGACAGTATAAACCACGAAATATCGGTATGACCGTACAGCTGCCACTCGCCCGCATTAGTTTGGGTTAAATAACGTTGCCCTTCACCATAGTCGCTTCCACCTCGAGTAATACTGTATTCTGCCTTATAAGGTGCAAGCTCGACGGGCTCTGCCCAAACTGCCATATTGGCAAACGATGCAGTGGCTAATACCATTGCGGTCACTAATTTTTTCGCCATCGGAGACTCCTTTTAGCCGTTACTCCGTATCAATATAACCGCCCTACTGGCAGCTTGCCTGTACACTCTATGACAAAAGATTCAAACAGGTGTTCAAATTTTTCTTGAAAAACATAGCCGTCTGATCTAATTTGCACATATTACTGGTCAGACCTCTAACTTGGAGTGATTTATATGAGTGTCGCACTTTGGATCATCGCAACCCTCTTGGTTGTCGGTGTATTAACCTACAAACGCGCCAGCTTGGTTGCCTTTAGCGGAGGCCTTGTGGCGATGTTTGCGGTTGGCAGCATAGCCGGCATTGTTGGCCCTGTACTTTGGGTCATTCTTGCCGTTATTTTGGTGCCTTTGAATATTACATCAATCCGTCAGAGCTTACTTACTAAGCCTATTCTAACGGCATTTCGCAAAGTAATGCCAGAAATGTCAGACACTGAGCGTGATGCGCTTGAAGCGGGTACCGTTTGGTGGGAAGGCGAAGTATTCGGTGGTGACCCTGATTGGAGCAAGCTACACAACATTCCAAAGGCTGAGTTAAGCGCAGAAGAGAAGGCGTTTTTGGACGGCCCTTGTGAAGAAGTCTGCAAAATGCTCGACGACTGGCAGGTCACGCATGAGCTGACTGACATGCCTGAGCATGTGTGGCAGTACCTGAAAGACAACAAGTTCTTTGCCATGATCATCAAAAAAGAATACGGTGGTCTTGAGTTTTCTGCGTATGCGCAGTCACGCGTTTTACAGAAACTAGCTGGCGTCAGTACGGTATTGGCATCGACCGTGGGTGTACCTAACTCATTAGGTCCAGGCGAATTGTTGCAGCATTATGGTACTAAAGAACAGCAAGATCATTACTTGCCACGCCTTGCTAAAGGCGACGAGATCCCATGCTTTGGCTTGACCAGTCCTGAAGCGGGTTCTGATGCCGGTGCGATTCCTGACTCAGGTGTTATTTGTAAAGGTGAGTGGAACGGCGAAGAGATCGTCGGTATTAAGCTCAACTTCAACAAACGCTATATCACCCTCGCCCCTGTTGCGACTGTGATCGGTCTTGCCTTTAAAATGTACGACCCAGACGGTTTACTGGGCGACAAGAAAGAACTGGGTATTACCTGTGCGTTGATTCCACGTGATACCGACGGTGTTGAAATCGGTCGTCGTCACTTCCCGCTTAACGTACCGTTCCAAAACGGTCCGATTCGCGGCACCGATGTATTCGTACCGCTTGATTACATCATCGGTGGCGCGAAAAACGCAGGTAAAGGCTGGCGTATGCTGGTTGAGTGTTTGTCCGTGGGACGTTGTATTACTCTACCTTCGAACAGTGCTGGTGGTATTAAACAAATGGCATTGGCAACCGGTGCATACTCACGCATTCGTCGTCAGTTCAAACTGCCTATCGGTAAAATGGAAGGTGTTGAAGAGCCGATGGCACGCATTGGTGGTAACGCCTACTTGATGGATTCAGTAACCACGCTTGCCACTGCAGGTATCGATTTAGGTGAAAAACCGTCGGTTATCTCGGCTATCGCGAAATACCACATGACCGAGAAGTTGCGTGCCTGCATGGATGACGCGATGGATATCCACGGTGGTAAAGGTATCTGCTTAGGTCCAAACAACTATTTGGGTCGTGGTTACCAAGGCGTACCTGTTGCGATTACCGTTGAAGGTGCAAACATTCTGACTCGTAGCATGATGATTTATGGTCAGGGCGCAATCCGTTGCCATCCTTATGTCCTTGAGGAAATGAACGCGTCAGCTGAAAGTGGTCCAGAAGCGTTGAACAAATTTGATAAAGCGTTGTTTGGTCACATTGGCTTTGCTGCAAGCAACTTTGTCCGTTCATTATTCTACGGCTTTGGCGGTCACCGCTTAAGCTCAGTGCCCGCGAGCGACTCAAGCAAGCAGTACTATCAACAAATGAACCGCTTCAGCGCTAACTTAGCCTTGTTGTCGGACGTTGCAATGGGTATGTACGGCGGTAACCTAAAACGTAAAGAGCGTATCTCTGCACGTTTAGGTGATATGCTGAGTTACTTGTTCATTGGCTCTGCAGTACTGAAACGCTTCCATGACCAAGGTCGCTTAAAAGAAGATTTACCACTCATGCATTGGGCGATGCAAGATACCTTGTATAAGCTACAAGAAGCGCAAATCGAATTGTTGCGTAACATGGGTGGCGTGGGTACTGCGATGCGCGCAGTCATGTTCCCATTCGGTCGTATTGCACATCGTCCAAGCGATAAGGCCGATCATAAAGTGGCACGCATCCTGATGGAGCCAAACGATGTACGTACCCGTTTAGGTGAAGGTCAGTTCTTAAGCCCAGAAGGTCACTTTGGGTTCTTAGAAGAAACCTTAGTCAACATGATTAAGTGCGAGCCATTGCACGCGAAGATCTGTAAAGCGGCTGGCGAACGCTTTAGCTTTACCCAGCTCGACGCATTGGCAGAGCGCGGTCTTGAATTAGGCGTGATTAACGAGGAAGAAGCTGAGTTAATGAAGCGCACTGAGGAAGGTCGTTTACGCACCATTAACGTAGATGACTTTGACCCAGCAGACTTGTTGGCAGGTCAGGCAGCGTTTGATTACGCATTGAAAAACCTGACGGATAAGAAACAAGGTGAAGCTGCTTAAGCAGAGACTCACCGGTTCCTTGTTCGTAAAAAGGCGCTCAATTGAGCGCCTTTTTTTATGCCCTTAATCGCGATTAGGCCGCTGACTCCGGCTCTTCGTAACGCATCAACCGGTACGTAACGACAGCAATAATGCCAGTAGAGCCAATTACCCATGCCATCGCATAGTCGGTTAAGCCGCTGACTGAATTAACGCCCATAGAAACTAAGCCTGCAATTAAAAACTGTAAACTCCCCGTCACCGCTGAGGCAGAGCCTGCACGCTCTTGTTGGTTAGCCAGTGCCCCTGCCATGGCATTGGGGAAAACGAGGCCCAGCGTGGAGATGTAGGCGAATAACGGCACTAAAATGCCCCATACCGGTGCTTTAACATAGGCAGCAACCGCCATCCCCACTGAAACGAACGCTAAAATAGGCAAAGATACGTTAAGAATTTTACGTGCCGGGTAATACTTTAATAGCCACCCGTTAAGCTGCGAAAAACCGATGATACCTACCGCATTTGCGCCAAACAGCCAGCTATAAGCTGATGGTGTAAAGTCAAACAGCTCGATGAACATCAATGGAGAGCCTGTGATGTAAGCAAACAAGCCTGCTTGTGCGATGCCACCTGTCAGTGAGTAGCGCAGAAAACTGCGATCTTTTAAAACGTCCCAATAGGTTCGGCCGCTATGTCGCATACGCACGTCATAGCGACGCCCGCGGGTTTCAGGCAATACGAGATGAATAACAAAGGCGCAAGCGACGCCGAGCACGCTGACAATCCAAAAAATCGCCCGCCAACCAAACCATTCGGTTACATAGTTACCAAACAGTGGTGCCAAAATAGGCGCCACCCCCATCACCAAAATCAAAAAGGAAAACACGCGCGCAGAAGCCTGCGGTGTGTAGAGATCTCGCACCACAGCACGGGCAATGACAATCCCCGCACAGGCGCCAATCGCTTGGAAAAAGCGCAGCACGATTAACCATTCAATGTCAGGCGCCCAAGCACAGGCAATGGAAGTCACAACATAGATGGCGAGGCCAATATACAGCGGCTTTTTACGACCAAATTTATCGGTCGCGGTGCCGTAGAGTAACTGACCAATGAACAAGCCAAAAAAGAACGCGCTGAGCGAGAGCTCAACGCGATGTGTATCGGTTTGATAGTCTGCCGCAATTGCCGTAAATGCCGGCAAATACATGTCGATGGAAAGCGGCGCGAAAGCTGTCAGCAACGCAAGAATAATAACTACAAAATCGAATCGTGCTGAATCAGATACGGTAAAGGAATCGCGCTGCGTTCCACTCATGTGTTCACTCCTATTCTTTTACGGGTACAAACTCCTGCGTAGCAAACTGTGTTGGTCGCTTGAGTTGATCAAATTGGCGCACATAGTCGGCGAAGGCTTGTGCATAGTCGATACCGGTATTGTGGGCTCGACCTCGGTCAGACAAAGTTAAAAAGGTTTTATAGCCACTTTGTCCACCAGCAATGTAACTATTAGTCACCACGCGATAGGTATCCCGTGGTCGTACGGCTTTCCAAGTTTGCTGCTCGTCATCCCACACTTTGATGTCGGAAATACGGTCGCCAAAGCCTTGCTGTAAGTTAATTGAGTACTGAATGTTCGCACCGTAAGGATAGGCACCGATATTATCGTCACCCGTTACGGCAAAATTCAGAGCCTCTTCCAAGACTTGCTTTAACTCAGAACCACTGATCTCGATCGTCATCAACGTATTGCCGTACGGTAATAACTTGTATGCATCACCTACGGTAAAGGTGCCTGGCTCGATATCGCCACGTGACCCATCACCGTTTTGAATCGCAAAATCAGCGTCAGGCGCTGCGGCTAAGAAAGATTCGGCAATTAAACGTTGCAAGCCTGAACTTTGTTGCTGCCCACACTCGGCACGACGTGGTGTGCCAATGGGTTGCGTACAAATGCGCTGTGGCACCTTAGCTAAGACTTCATTTGCAAACGCGTCAATCTGTTGTTGGTACGTATCCAACCACGCTTGCTGCTGTGTATCGGGTTCTATGCGCGTAAAAACGCCCGATTGGTCCAACGCATCAAGTACCGGCTGTACGGTCGTTACTGCGCCCGCCTTGGGCTGTACATCAGAGCCAATCAAATAGTGCGGACGCCCCGAGCAACTTGCCACCCGATCACCATCAAAGGTGACGTGTAGCTCACCGACTACCTGGCTGTATTTATACGCATGCGCGATACAAACCGGATCGCCTTCCGCGTTGGTCACCTGCGTTGGGTAAGCACCGTCGGCATCGATACCGAACGCGCTAAAATCCCCGAGCAAAGTGTGCGAATCACCACCAATAATAACATCCACGCCCGGCAACTTGCCGGCGAAGTCGATATCATTTTGGTATTGCACATGCGTTAATAGAATAATCTTTTCAATACCCTGCGCCTGCAGTGCCGCAACGCTACGCTGAGCAGCGGCTAATTCATCGGTTAACCGTGTGGTTTTATCCGGGTGCGAGGTTTGCATGGTGCGCTGGGCGATCGTTAAACCAACCAGCCCAAGCGACTGCCCATTACGCTGAATAATCGTATAAGGCTGAAAAGAATCCGTTGCCGTTTGCGGTGTTAACGGCGAAACACCAATTTCGGGTTCAATATTGGCGGACAACTTGACGGTATTACAGCGCGTCGTTCCAAGCTGATCTAAAAAGGTTTTTAATCCAACATCCCCGGTATCAAATTCATGATTCCCAATGGTGAACGCATCAAAGCAGGTATCGTTCATAAAGCGCGCATCGGCGGCGCTGCCCAAGCGTTTGAAAAACACGCTACCGGTAATCGCATCGCCCGCATGTAATGTCAGGACGTTTTGATTGTTCTGTCTAATCTGGTCAATCATCGCCGTCATACGCGGGAAGCCACCCGCTTCGACTTGCCACGCCTGCCCTGCCCAATCAAAGGTTAATTCGCTCGGAGCCAGGTGCGAGTGATGATCGTTAATATGTGCGATAGTCAATTCAAAAGGCTTCGGCGCCGCGGGTTGTTGCGGCGTAGAAGCGCAAGCACCCAACAAGCTGAGTGCCAGCGACGAAATTACAACCTGTTTCATTTTACCAAACCTATTTCGCGTAACCGTTCCATCAGATAGTCATCAGCAGTAATAGGTTCATCTTTTTGTGGATTTTCTTCAGAAATACATGATTCCAACGGTGTAATCATCACATCCGGATTAAAATGCAAAAAGAATGGAATCGAATAACGCGATTTAGCGCTGTAAGGCATCGGAGGGTTCACCACGCGGTGAGTTGTTGACGGCAACTGGTGGTTAGTGAGTCGTTGTAGCATATCACCCACGTTACAAATAATAGCACCTTCAATAATGGTGACCGGCACCCAAGTACCGTCCTTCGCCAATACTTCAAGCCCAGGTTCACGCGAGCCCACCAACAACGTCAGTACGTTGATATCCTCATGCGCGCCGGCGCGCACCGACGGTGTCCCTTCATCGATAATCGGTGGGTAATGCAGCGGACGTAGGATTGAATTACCCAAGTTGACTTTGTCGCGGAAGAAATCTCGCGGCTGGTCTAAAAACACCGCCAACGCATCTAATACCTTGTTGCCTAGTTTATCAAGTTCTTGATAGCTCAAGGTCATATCGCGCTTAAACTCTGGCAGTTCCTCGGGCCACACGTTGGGCAGCAACTGTGGATACGGCGGCTCGCCTTCGAGCTCACGTCCCACATGCCAGAACTCTTTTAAATCGACATGTTTTGCATCTTTTGCAATCTCGGTACCAAACGGCGTATAACCCCGTGCACCACCTTCTCCAGGACGGTGATATTTCATTTTCACGTCTTCGGGCAGTGCGAATAGCTCACGGCAAGTATCCAGAGCTCGTTCAATCAACTGTGTATCAACACCATGATTTGTCAGCGCAATAAATCCATATTCTTCGTAGCCGTTACCGACATCCTTGGTAAATGCTTGAAAATCTTCGTCGTAACGACGCATATCCACGTGGGGAATTGAGTGATTAGTTGATTGCATGGGTACATCCGTAAATTGTCGAAAAACAGCAAAACAAAAGGCTGTATAGTTTAAAAAGAAACCGCTTTAATCACAAGCGTTGAGGGCTTCACGTACCGGTCTAAAACTGCGTCGATGAATGACACACGGCCCATATAGCTTCAGTAATTCAAGGTGACGCGCGGTGCCGTAGGCTTTATGGCGATCGAACTCATACTGTGGGTAGGTTTGGTGCCACTCCAGCATTTGTCGATCCCGCTCGACTTTGGCGAGTATCGATGCCGCAGCGATAGTCGGTTCACTGGCGTCACCGCCCACGACAGCGCGTGCTGGCACGACGAGATCGGGTACACGATTGCCATCCACGAGCACCTCAGTCGGAGCTTCTGGCAGCGCTTCCACTGCACGCTTCATCGCCAGCATTGACGCCCACAGAATATTGAGTTGGTCAATTTCGTCGACATCACTTTGCGCAATACTCCAGTAGAGCGCTTTTGCTTTTATCTCTTCACTCAAGCGCTCGCGCTTTTTTGCACTCAGCTTTTTCGAGTCATTGAGTCCCTCGATCGGCTGTTCCGGGTCTAAAATAACAGCAGCGGCTACAACCGGTCCCGCGATTGGGCCACGCCCCGCTTCATCTACTCCACAAATCATCGCGTAAAGTCTCTACCTTCGTTTGTTAACACTGTGATAACATTTTTCACAGCATTTTAATTTAATCATTCTAACTTTAATAAGAGGATACCATGAGCGATTCTGAAACGCCTACGCCTACGGCAAAACAGTCGCCGAATACCTTGCTGAATCGGTTCCTAGATGGCATCGAAAAAGTCGGTAATAAGTTACCGGACCCGGCAGTGATGTTTTTTGGCCTACTGATTATTGTCGCCTTTGTTTCGTGGGGACTTTCGTATGTCGACTTTGCCGAACGCCACCCCGTCACCGGTGATGCCATCACCATCACCAATCTATTAGCGAGCGATCAACTGACGTCATTCCTCACGGGGATGGTCAATACCTTTATGACCTTTGCGCCACTCGGTGTGGTCTTAGTTGCCATGCTAGGTGTCGGGGTAGCAGAACGTTCGGGTTTTATTAACGTGGGTATCAAATTGATGCTGCGTGTTACACCCAAAATGCTGCTAACCCCCATGCTTATTTTGGTTGCAATCGTCAGTCACACTGCTGTAGATGCGGGTTATGTGC
>NZ_CAXGLS010000056.1:0-13127 GCF_964010655.1 uncultured Idiomarina sp. | reverse complement strand
AAATGCGGCATAAATATTCTACGAGATGACTGTGTTATAAATGGGGTATTTACAATCGATTTCTACTGTTGGTGGAATTGGCGAGTCCACTCGATGTCGCGCAGAAAGCAAATTGAAATCCCGCTTGACGCCCTGAAGCTTCAGTTCAGCAGTGAAACGAAGGAGCGGAGAGACTTCCGTCGAAAGCTGGAAAATGCCGCTATATTAGCGTCTATTTTCCATCATGAGATTTTCAACAGCACGCTATTTCAAAGCGATAAACTGATAATTACCAAGACGAACCCTCATATCGCCCCTAAGTAAACAAAAGCCTCGGGGCGAATCCTTCTTCGTTCGCATCTCCTCATTCAAAGTCCTAGTTAGCCTACTTCGATTACGGTAATTATGATAATTACAGCCCCTATGGACGGCATTCTGGTTAAGTCGAATTCGCCCCATGGTGGATAACCCTGTTCATAACTGATGTTATCCACGTCACTAGCGCCACACAGTAGCCAGGCCTGTGAAATCAAGGGGTCTGGCAGTTTTTCGCAAGTTATCCACGACACTAGCGCCACGCCAGCTACGTCACTAGCGCCACACCTTTACGACACTAGCGCCACGCTTGGAGGTGATAAATCACCCATAACCGATTGATTTTGAAGTAGAAGTTCATTGCTTCGGAAGCCTGCAAGTAGTTCTTTCAAGTAGTTTTAAACAAATAATAATTTACAACTATTGGTGACAGGGAAATGTGGAAAATCTGCCAATTGAATTGACGTAGGCACTTTCCAGAAAAATTTCTCAATTCGGCTCAAACCGCCCAAAATGGGCAAAAGCAGACCCGTCGTTTCGCATCCCTCTCCTTCATCATAAACCCATCAAAGCGAATCAAAGACAATGTGGGTGAATGATGTCTGAAGCAGAACAGTTATCGTATGTGATGAATGAATTGGCAGAAATCAAAAAAATCTTGGCTGATTTCGTTTCGGGAACAGCGTCGAACGACACCAGTAACGTGAACCTCCCTCCTTCTGGAAAGGAGTATCTTACTGTCGAGGAGGCGGCAGCTTTGATCGGTTCAAAGCGGAGCTATATCTACAAGCTGACTCATGAGAAACGAATCAGCTTTACAAAGCCGGGGGGGAATCGTGTATTGATTAAACGCTCGGACCTTTTGGATTGGATTTGAGGCCAACCGCATCAAATCTCAGAAGGATGTGCAGAACGACGTTGAGCAGTTTATGAAGAACTCTCGCCGTCCTGGACGTAATGCGCCTAAGCGATAGCCATGGGGACTGCCTGCCCGCAGCGGGAGCATCTATTGTCCTCACTTTCACGCTCTTTGAATATATCTGGAAAGCTTCTCATGGCCATTACGCGGCGACTCTCAAGAATGTCAGCGTATATTTCGGTAGTACGTAATTCACTGTGTCCAAGAAGCCTAGAGAGTGAGTATATGTCTACTCCCCGGTTGAGCTGCGCAACGGCGAAAGTGTGTCGTCCAGCGTGGAAAGTAACGTGTTTTGTTATACCAGCTCTCATTGCCCATTGCAGCAGCGCCACGTTGAAGTAGCTATTGTATTTGAGGCCGACGAAAACTCGGTCGTCTGGTTCGCCCTTTTGATCTATATCCAACAGCTTTACAGCCGAGTCTGGAAGGTCCAGATACACAAGGGAGTTTCCACCGTTCTTGAGCTTTTGCTGGTCAAAAATGATTCGATAGTGGCCGGGCTCAAACTCCTCAATTTCACGCCATGTGAGTTTATTGATGTCACTCCAGCGGAGACCGGTAGTGCAACTGAACAAAAAAGCGCGTTTCAGGACATCGTAGCGACACTCTGCTTTTGTCAGCGCACGAACCTCATCCAGAGAGAGGTAGGTTCGCTTAGTGTTTTCTGCCTTGACACTTTTCACCCGTTGAACCGGGTTGTCCCTGATCATGCCCTCTCGATATGCTTCATTCAGAGCAGCCCGAACTTTATTGAAGTAGCTCGATGCAGTATTTTTGGCGAGCCGGGTTTTCGATTTGGTGAGCTTTTCCTCCAGTAGGTACTTGCGGAACCCTTCCAGGAAAGGCTTATCAATCTCCTCAAAGGTGAGCTCAGCTCTGCCGTGGTAGTTTCTGAGGTGCTTACCTGCCGAGATCCAGATTGAATAATTAGAAGCGCTTCCAGACTCTTTGGTCGAGGTTAATTGGTCATAGTAGTCAAAGAAGCTTGAGGCCAGTTTCACTCGATCTTCAAGCTGGAATTTATTGGCATGTGATTCAACAAGGCGTGCAGATCTTGCAGCTTCGGCCTGGCGCATCATTTCCTTGTTGTGTTGCCGTTCAGCCTGAGTCTTGGGGTTGTGATACACGTACAGCTCAAGAGGCTCGTAATCCCGCTTAGGCCGCTTCTTTCCGTCCTCCCCTTCGACCACACCGTAGTAGTACACCAGGCGAAGCTGCTGTAGCCCCTTCGAGTTGGGGTTCCGCTTGTTAACAGATACCTTCATGTTTACTCCAATTTTGATCCCATTGCTCCCGAATTCTAACCTTGGAGCAAATCGGGATCAATTTATAGTGAAACGGAGCAAACTAGAAGAAAACGCGGGAAAAAGATTTCTGAGGCAAAAGTGATTTTTGTCCTTACAAAACAACAAGTTATTTTGATATGTTTTGATAGGTTTCACGGGACTTTACCACTTAAGAATGAGGTTCACTTCCCAATGCAGAACGAACCAAAGATCTGGCCCAACAGATCGTCTGAGGTAAATTCGCCCGTGATCTCATTTAAATGTTGTTGTGTCAGCCGAAGCTCTTCAGCGAGTAGCTCGCCGGCAAGGTTAAGCTCTAGGTGCTGTTGTCCGAGTAACAAATGAGACTTGGCTTTCTCCAAGGCATCGAGATGACGGCGACGCGCCATAAAGCTACCTTCCGAGGTGGCGCTATAGCCCACACAATGTTTTAGGTGTTCACGCAGTTGTTCAATCCCATGCCCTGTCTTAGCAGACAGTTGAATTACTGGGATACCGTTGTGTTCGGTTAACCCCGTGTTTTCTTGCGTCAGATCGATCTTATTGCGAATGACCGTAAACGGCATATCATCAGGTAACTGGGCGAAAAACTCCGGCCAAATATCGTCGGGATGAATTGCACTGGTTTCTTGGCTATCAACCATAAACAACACGCGGTCGGCTTGGCGAATCTCATCCCAGGCGCGTTCAATACCAATACGTTCGACTTGGTCGGGTGAATCTCGTAAACCCGCGGTATCAATAATATGAAGTGGCATACCGTCAATTTGAATATGCTCGCGAAGTACGTCGCGAGTTGTGCCTGCAATTTCAGTGACAATTGCGGATTCGCGACCGGCTAAAGCGTTCAATAAGCTCGATTTACCGGCATTTGGGCGCCCCGCAATCACAATACGCATGCCTTCACGCATTAACGTGCCTTGTTTGGCTTGTTGTTCTATATGGAACAACTGATCAATGATTTCTGCCAAATCGTTGGCGACCTTGCCATCGGAAAGAAAGTCGATTTCTTCATCGGGAAAATCGATCGCCGCTTCAACGTACATGCGTAGGTGAATAACAGCGTCGACCAGGACGTCTATTTTGTGAGAAAACTCGCCTTTTAAACTTTGCAGCGCAGCCTTTGCGGCTTGCTCGGAGTTGGTATCGATGAGGTCGGCAATAGCCTCGGCTTGGGTCAGATCGAGTTTATCATTTAAAAATGCGCGCTCGCTGAACTCGCCGGGACGAGCAGGACGAATATCGGGCAATTCTAGAATTGCCTTGATAATCATATCAATGAGAACAGGGCCGCCGTGTCCTTGGAGTTCCAGCACATCCTCTCCGGTGAATGAGTTCGGACCTTTGAAAAATAGTGCAATGCCTTCGTCTAACAAATGACCTTCTTTGTCGTAAAAAGGGACATACTCCGCTTTTCGTGGAGGTGGGCAGTGGCCAATCAGCGCCTCGGCTACTTGTTGCGCTTGAGGACCGCTAACACGAACAATACCGACGCCACCGCGACCGGGCGGAGTTGCCTGTGCGACGATGCTGTCATTACTGAACTCATCGTCTGTGCTCGTTGGCTCATGTATTGAAGGGTTCATAAATGGGACCTCAACGCTAAATAAAAATGAATCTAATGACTAGTTTACAAGAAAATTGCTGCTAGTCGCTCAGAAAAAACAAAGCCCGGTCGAAACCGGGCTTTTTATCCTTACGCTCTACTGTTATTTACCGCGAACGTTAATACCTTTCTTCTCAAGCCCTTTATAAATAATGAGCATTTGAGTAATGGTTATCAGGTTACTAACCAACCAGTAGAGTACCAAGCCAGACGGGAACCATAAGAAGAACACCGTAAATATGACAGGCATATACTGGAATAACTTCTGCTGCATTGGGTCAGTCGCTGGCGTCGGTTGTAGACGTTGCATTACAAACATACTGATACCCATCAAAATAGGCAGTATGTAGTACGGATCCTTGGTTGATAAATCTTGGATCCAGAATACAAAGGATGAATGACGCAGCTCGACACTCTCTAACAGCACCCAATATAATGATAAAAATATGGGCAACTGAAGCAACATGGGTAGGCAGCCGCCAAGAGGATTGACCTTTTCCTCTTTATACAGCTTCATCATAGCCTGGCCCATCTTCTGGCGATCGTCACCATAGCGTTCGCGCAGAGACTTCATTTTTGGCTGAAGCAAGCGCATTTTCGCCATTGACACATATTGCGCTTTAGTCAGTGGGAACAACAACGCTTTGATGATCACGGTAATCAAGATAATCGCTAGACCCCAGTTAATGACAAAGCTTTGTAAAAACTGAAGTAATTTGAATATCGGTTGAGCGAGCCACCATAGGAATCCGTAGTCGACTGTTAAATCAAGATACGGTGCAACTTTGGCCATCGCGTCTTGGTCTTTTGGACCTACGAATATAGTTGCGTCGATGGTTTGCGATGCACCCGGTTGTACGGTGGTGGAGGGATATAAAACGCCGATGACAGCTTGGTTCGAAGGTGTAACCTGCGAGTAAAACTTGTTTTGCTGTGTTTGCGTAGGGACCCAAGCGGCAACAAAGTAATGCTGCAGCATGCTAACCCAACCTGTCTGGGTTGTAACGCTCAGCTTTTTCTCACGCATGTCGTCAAACGGGTATTTCTCAAACTTATCTTCATCTTGAGAATAGGCAGCACCAAAATAAGTCGGCATGATCATGCTACCGCTTTCGCCTGCAGTCATTGTTTGTTGCAACTGCCCGTAAAACTGTAACTGAGCGGCCTCTGAACTTTGGTTTTCAATCGCATAGTTGACACCAATATCATAGTGCCCGCGCTTGATAACGAAAGTTTTAGTAACATTAAGCCCTGACTCGGTTTGCGTAGTCAAAGGGACTTCAAGGGTGTCGCCGGTTAAACGGTATCGCTCTTGAGCGGCTTGATATTGCGCACGACCGTTATTTGAATCGATACCCTGAGGGCCAATGAGTCCTGATTGCGCGATATAAATGTGATTGCTGTTACGTTTAAGTAATTGGAAACGCTCTTCGGAATCGAGTGTAGCCGCAAACTCTAAAAGCTTTGCTGAAACGATATCACCGCCGTTCAAATCGATTTTTAATTCGAGTTCGTCAGTTACTACGGTGATTAAGCGACCATTACTAGTGATGGCATTAGGGCTGTTACTCTCAGGTACAGCGGTATCTGCGGTATTTGAACCTGACTGAGGAACAGTGGAGCTATTTTGATCTTCGGTTTGCTGCGTCGTTTGTTGTGTTTGCTGAGGCGCTTTCGTGCCAGGGGCAGTGTCGATTGTCCATTGTTGGAACAAAAAGAACGACACAACAATAAACGCAACCAATAGTATCGAGCGTGGCGAATTCATAATGATTTCGTCTCTATTACTTGTCTATTTCTTTGACTGTGAATGATTCGGTTCGATGTTATCAGAAGAAACTTCCGGCACAGGATCGAAACCACCTTCGGAACCCGGATGACAACGGCTAAGCCTTTTTGCTGCCAACCCAATGCCGCGTATTGTACCGTGTTTCTTTATTGCCTCACAGGCATAATGTGAACATGACGGATAAAAACGACATCGAGGGCCGATTAACGGCGAAATAACCAGCTGATAAAACTTTATCAGGCCGATTGGTATTGCTTGCAACGCTTTGCTAACTTTCGCCATAGATAATTTAATGTATCAGCCATTTGAGCATTATCGAGAGTATCAATACCGTGCTTTGCAATAACAACGATATCGAACGCTGGGATATTATGCTGTTTTAGTCTGAACGTTTCGCGCACTTGACGCTTGAATCGATTCCTAGCGACAGCTGTTTTAGCACGTTTTTTGCTGATAGTAACGCCAATTCTGGGATGCCCAAGTTGATTAGGGCAGGCAAGCATGGTGATATGCGCTGTGACAGCTTTAACGGGAGGATTATCGAAAACCGTCTGGAAGTGCGAGGGAGTTAAGAGCCTTAACTCCCGTCCATAATGATAGTGCGTCACTGAGTGAACACTATCTATCTTATGCGCTTAATACTTTACGACCACGTGCACGGCGACGTGCAATAACTTTACGGCCGTTTTTGGTTGCCATGCGAGCACGGAAACCGTGAGTACGTTTGCGTTTTAGTACGCTTGGTTGAAAAGTTCTTTTCATAACATTAATTCCGTCGGTCAGATTGTTACTTTCCCACGCTGGCCGAAAATATTCTGAATCACCAAACGTGAAGGTAAAAAATTGTGAGCGCGGATCTTACTCGATCCTGCGTAGGCTAGTCAATGTATTTAGGCTAAAAAGTCACGTCTAGTTGAAAAAAATTAATCCACAATTTTGCCGGTATGCCGATCTTTGATTGTGGATAAAAAAGGTGTTATCCAATTCAAGGCTGTTGTTCAAAAAAACAACTTTCTATCGCTGAGGGGCTTTTATTAGTGGCGATTTTAGGTGGTTTAGCGTAAACTAACGGGTATTAAAATTATAATTAAAAGGGAGTGGGTAGTGTGAATAATTCGCTTTGGCAACAATGTGTTGAGCGACTGCAAACAGAATTACCGTTGCAGCAGTTCAATACGTGGATCAGGCCGCTACAGTCTGAGCTAAATGGCGATACATTGACGCTATATGCACCAAACATTTATTCCCTTGATTGGGTACGTGATAAGTACCTTAATACGATTAACAGTTATTTAAGTGCTTTGACCAATGATAAAGCGCCTGATGTGGTGCTTGAAGTGGGCAACGTCAGTAATCGGTCACCGTCGCGCTCGTCGAATCAACCCCGTACAAGCCCGCGTCGAAGCCAGGTCAGTCGAGGCGCCGATAGTTCGCTTAGGTCGGAGTCTTTTGAAAGTAATATTCATCCCGAGTATACCTTCGATAACTTCGTTGAGGGTAAGAGCAATCAGCTGGCAAGAGCGGCTGCGATTCAAGTTGCTGAAAATCCAGGTGGTGTCTATAACCCGTTATTTGTATACGGTGGCACAGGTCTTGGTAAGACTCACTTGTTGCATGCGGTGGGTAACGGCATTATGCAACACAAAAAGGATGCAAAAGTCTTTTACATTCGAGCTGAGCGATTTGTTCAAGATATGGTCAACTCGATACGCAACAGTTCGACCAATGAATTTAAAAAGTACTATCGGTCTGTCGATGCTTTACTGATTGATGACATTCATTTTTTTGCCAATAAAAAAGGCTCTCAAGAAGAATTCTTTCACACTTTTAACGCCTTGCTCGAAGGTAACCAACAAATCATCATGACTAGCGATCTTTATCCCAAGGAAATCGATGGTGTTGAAGATCGGCTTAAATCGCGTTTTGGTTGGGGTTTGACCATAGCGATAGAGCCACCGGAGCTAGAAACGCGCGTTGCTATTTTAATCCGAAAGGCAGAAGAACGTGGTTTGCACATGCCTCACGAAGTCGCGTTTTTTATCGCAAAGCGCTTGCGTTCGAATGTGCGTGAATTGGAGGGCGCTTTGAACAGGGTGGTCGCTAATGTATCGTTAACAGGTCGTCCGATTACCATCGATTTTGTTCGAGAAGCATTACGCGATTTGATAGCGGCGCAAGAAAAACTGGTAACTATCGACAATATTCAGAAAACAGTGGCTGAATACTACAACATTAAATTAGCTGATATATTATCTAAACGTAGAAGTCGTTCGGTAGCTAGACCTCGCCAGTTAGCGATGGCATTGGCAAAGGAACTAACGAACCACAGTCTTCCTGAAATAGGTGATGCGTTTGGTGGTCGTGACCATACAACAGTCTTGCATGCGTGCCGAAAGATTCAGGAATTAAAAGAAGAACAACACGACATAAAAGAAGACTATCGTAATCTAATTAGGACGCTATCCTCTTAATTGGAACGGCACTCTCAACAGGGGACTCATCAATGAAATTTACGGTAAGCCGAGATGCATTTTTAAAACCTCTACAAATTGTCAGCGGAGCGGTTGAACGTCGACACACGTTGCCGATTCTGTCGAACTTATTATTGAAGGTCGAAGGCGATACGCTACGCCTTACTGGAACCGACCTTGAAGTCGAGCTTATCTCTTCGGTCAAGGTGGAGTCCTCCGGTGGCGACGGGATGGTAACGGTGCCGGCGAAAAAGTTGCTCGATATTGTGCGTAGTCTCCCAGATGAGTCACCGATTGAGTTAGTCGGTGATGATGAGGGCGTCCGTGTTCGCTCGGGGCGAAGCAAATTTAAACTGAGTTCGTTGAGTGCTGATGACTTTCCTAATATAGAGGACTGGTCGAGCGAAGTGAATTTTATTACATCCCAAGATACTTTAAAACGACTCATGGAAAAGACTCACTTTTCTATGGCTAATCAGGATGTCCGCTATTATCTCAATGGCATGTTGTTTGAGACAGACGCGAATATGTTGCGTTCCGTTGCGACGGATGGTCATCGATTAGCAATGAGTAATTGTCACATAGAGCAGCCTGGTTTGAGTCAGCGGCAGGTTATCGTTCCAAGAAAAGGGGTCGTTGAGTTACTACGTTTGCTTAACGAAGATGACTCTGAGGTAGCCGTTGCTATCGGTAACAATCATATTCGTGTTGAGACTGCTGATATTGTTTTTACGAGCAAGCTGGTTGATGGACGGTTCCCTGACTATCGTCGAGTTGTTCCGCAGGGCGGTGATAAGCAAATCTTCGCGGATCGTGATCTTCTTCGCCAAGCATTTGGACGCGCGTCGATTCTGTCGAATGAAAAGTTTCGTGGTGTTCGCTTAAATATTACAGCTGGCGAGCTATGTATTACGGCAACCAACCCTGAACAAGAACAGGCGGAAGAGGTAATCGAAGTTAACTACGAAGGCGAAGCGATTGAGATAGGCTTTAATGTAAGTTATTTGCTCGATGTGCTTAATAATATTGAAGCCGAAGAAGTTTGCTTTGTTCTCTCTGATGCAAATAGCAGCGCGTTGATTGAGCCTAAAGATGATGACTCATGCTGCTATGTCGTGATGCCAATGAGATTATAATTCCTATATGCGACTTAATGCGCTTAAGGCAATAAATTTCCGGAATTTTAAGCGCTTTGATTTTGAGCCTTCGCCTTACGCAAACTTGATAGGTGGCTTGAATGGGTCCGGTAAAACTTCGCTGATTGAGGCGATATACCTCTTGGGCTTTGGTCGAAGCTTTCGCCCTGGAGGCTATAAGCAGCTGATAAATAGTAGTGAGTCAGATTTTACCGTGTTTTGCGAAGCGATGTCTGATACAGACGAAGTTTTTAAGATAGGGCTTCGTAGAACAAGTGAGGGCGAGGTTCAGCTTCGGTTGAATGGTGAGACAGTACATAAGTTGTCTGAAATAGCGCGTTTTATACCCGTTCAATTATTCACACCGGAGTCTGTAGAGCTCATTTTAGGCGGTCCTAGCCTTAGGCGTCAGTTTATGGATTGGGGAGTGTTCCACGTGGAACACACTTTTTATGAGCTTTGGGTCGCTTATACAAAATCCCTCAAACAGCGTAACTTTCTACTGCGTAGCAAAGGCGATGTAAGGCAAGACGCCTTTTGGCGCGCTCAGCTGGCTCGATTGGGCGAGGAGATTATTCAATTACGTATCCGGTATATACAAGAAATTGAAAATTTCATTACAAAGAGTGCAACATTCTTTCTGCCGGATGTTAAACTGGAAGTTGGTTTAAAGCAGGGCTGGGACCAAAGTTTGAGCCTGGCTGATGCCCTTGATAAGCACACAGAACGCGACCGGCGCTACGGGCATACATCGATTGGACCTCACAAGGCCGATATTAAATTAACGGTAGATGGCATAGATGCAAAGCTTGTATTGTCGCGAGGTCAGTTGAAGCTTCTCGTAGCGAGTTTAAAGCTTGCTCAAGCTGCTCATTATAATGAGAAGGAAGATAGCAGCTGCATTTTTTTAGTCGATGATATTACCTCAGAGTTAGATGAGGCGAATCAGAAAAAATTTATAACAGCGCTCGAGGGGTTGAAGTGTCAGAGTTTTATTACCGCGATTGACTCTTCGCCAGTGGCTCGGCTGTTTAAACAAAATCCGAAAATGTTCCACGTGGAACACGGGATATTGAAACAACAAACTGAGAATTAATTATGTCAGATAACAATTACGGCTCTTCGAGTATTAAAGTTCTTAAAGGACTTGATGCGGTGAGAAAGCGCCCGGGAATGTATATCGGCGACACCGATGATGGAACAGGTTTACACCACATGGTCTTTGAGGTGGTGGACAACTCAATTGATGAAGCGCTTGCAGGTCACTGTACCGGTGTTGATGTCCGCATTCATTCAGACGGTTCAGTGTCGGTACGTGACGACGGTCGAGGTATTCCCGTCGACCTTCACGAAGAGGAAGGCGTATCAGCTGCGCAGGTCATTATGACGGTACTTCATGCGGGTGGTAAGTTCGATGACAATTCGTATAAAGTTTCCGGTGGACTGCATGGCGTGGGTGTATCCGTTGTAAACGCCTTGTCTGATAAGTTGAAATTAACGATTAGACGCCAAGGTCACGTTTATGAGCAGACCTATCATCTCGGTGAGCCTGAGACTGACGTACAACAAATAGGCGACACTGACCAAACAGGCACAGAACTTCGTTTTTGGCCGAGCGCTAGCATATTCTCTGATACTGAGTTCCACTATGATATTTTAGCTAAGCGCTTGCGAGAACTCTCGTTTCTAAACTCTGGCGTTGCAATTCGTCTATCGGACGAGCGCGATGACCGCAAAGATGAATTTAAGTATGAAGGCGGAATTTCAGCGTTTGTCACTTATCTTAATAAGGCAAAAACGCCAATTCATCCGAATCCATTTCATTTCACGTCTGAACGTGAGGAAGATGGCATTTCGGTTGAAGTAAGCATGCAGTGGAATGATTCTTTCCAAGAAAATATCTATTGTTATACCAATAATATTCCACAGCGAGATGGTGGTACGCACTTGGCTGGTTTCCGAGCTGCGCTAACGCGTACGCTGAATAGTTATATGGAAAAGGAAGGTTTCACCAAGAAAACCAAAACAGCAGCAACAGGCGATGATGCGCGTGAAGGACTCACGGCTGTTATTTCTGTAAAGGTACCTGATCCGAAGTTTTCATCACAGACAAAAGAAAAACTAGTTTCGTCAGAGGTTAAGTCAGCTGTTGAGCAAGCGATGAATGAACGTTTAGCGGATTTTCTTTTAGAAAACCCGCAAGACTCAAAGCTTATCGTCAACAAAATTGTCGATGCTGCGCGAGCGCGTGAAGCGGCCCGTAAAGCGCGTGAGATGACGCGCCGAAAAGGCGCCTTAGATATCGCAGGCTTGCCTGGTAAGCTTGCGGACTGCCAGGAAAAAGATCCTGCACTTTCTGAACTCTATATTGTGGAGGGTGACTCTGCAGGTGGCTCAGCAAAGCAGGGTCGCAATCGTAAAAACCAAGCGATACTGCCTCTAAAGGGTAAGATTCTTAACGTAGAAAAAGCGCGTTTCGATAAAATGTTGTCTTCACAAGAAGTCGGCACATTAATTACCGCAATGGGTTGTGGTATCGGACGTGATGAATATGATCCCGACAAGACTCGCTATCACCGCATCATTATCATGACCGATGCTGATGTCGATGGCTCTCATATACGTACACTGCTTTTGACTTTCTTCTATCGTCAAATGCCAGAAATCATTGAGCGTGGTTACATTTATATCGCTCAGCCACCGCTTTATAAGGTTAAAAAGGGTAAGCAGGAAACTTACATAAAAGATGACCCTGCTTTAATTCGCTACCTAACAAGCTTGGCGTTAGATAACGCGTCACTCCACCCCACGGCTGAAGCACCTGGAATTGGTGGCGAACATCTTGAGAATCTCGTGAACGGTTATCAATTAGCGCAAGAGACAATTAAGCGTTTGTCACGTCGTATTCCTGAGAAGTTCTTGCAACGTCTATTCTATGCTCCGCGTCTGACCGATCATGCACTGCGTGACAAGGCGTACATGGAAGAATGGGCTCAGCAATTAAACGATGACCTGACTGCACGCGAAGTCGATTCAGCAACTTACACAATATCTTTGCATGAAGATTCTGAGCGTAAGATGTGGCTGCCTACAACGCGTATCCGTCAACACGGTGTTGATACCGATTATCCTCTTAATTATGAATTCTTGATGTCGAAGGATTACGAGCAAATCGTGACAGTCGGCAAGGAAATTCATGCATTAGTGGAAGAGGGCGGCTATGTGACACGTGGTGAAAAACGTCAGCCAGTTTCACACTTTGTTGAGGCGGTCGAATGGTTGATTTCAGAGTCTAAGCGCGGTCTCTACGTACAGCGTTACAAAGGGCTTGGTGAAATGAACCCAGAGCAACTATGGGAAACGACGATGGATCCCGAGACACGTCGTATGCTTCAAGTGACGATTGAAGATGCAATCGGTGCCGACCAGTTGTTTTCAACCTTGATGGGTGACGATGTTGAACCTCGTCGTAACTTTATTGAATCGAACGCACTAAAAGTGGCAAATCTGGATGTATAAAGTACGGTTAAGCTACTGACAAATAAGTATAAAAAAACCCGCTCACTGAGCGTAATGCTTGTCAGTTAAGCTAACGACTAGCATTTTTTCTAGGCGACCGCATCGGA
>NZ_CAXGLS010000055.1:0-13490 GCF_964010655.1 uncultured Idiomarina sp. | reverse complement strand
AGCATTTCTGCCAATAGTCGAATCAGGCTGAGCGCTTCAGGAAAGTCGGTTGCCGGTAATAGTATAAGAAACTGATCACTGTGGTAGCGACATAGGCAGTCGCCGGGACGCAAGTACAAAGCGGTCAGCTCACTCACTTTGTTCAGTAGAAGGTCGCCGGCCTGCATGCCCATCTCTTCATTGTAACGAGCGAATGCCTGTAAGTTGATACTCGCCATCACCACGTGTTGGCGATTGTGTTTGTGCAGTGCAAGCTCACGCTCAAGCACTTTTTCAAAGTAGGGGAGTGTGTATAACGTCGTGAGTGGGTCAACCCACTCATGGGCACGTAAGTGTTTCTCTCGGACACTGAGTTGACGACGCACTTGGCGCTGCTCTTTTATCCACTCAGCGGCACCAAATCCGAGAATCACTAAACCGAAAGGTTGTGGTAATGATTCTAGCCAACTCATGAGCCGCAGCGCTTCTGGATAGCTGAAAAACTCATCCAGCAGATCCAGTGATAGTGAAAAAGTCAGTACACAGCCGCCCCAAAAAAACAGTCGGGTGACAGCCCCATCGAGTCGCTGCGTCACAATCAGAACCAAGCCGACCAAGACAATCAATAAGGTCGAAAACTCACCGATAATGTCAAGCGGATCGATAGCGGAACGGGGTTTGAGGGAGCCGACTTGACTGGCAAGCAACAGTGAGACCGCGAGTATGCACATCATGAAAGGCAGGCGCCAGTCATAAACCATGCGAGATAAAAGCGTATTGCGCGACATACCTGAGCTCCATGCAGTGCCTATGCACATGTTTAAGTTACAGGAGCAGCATGACATTTACATGACAGAAACGTCACTTAATTGAGCTGTTCGGACTGCAATCCGAACAGCTCATCGCAACCTGTTCGTGGCACATAAAATGACATGTTAGCCACCTAGAGTATGTGCCGACCATTCACCACCAGGGCATGAACATGATGAAAAAAACTTACCTCGTTTATTGTGTCGCTGCTGCGCTTAGTGGTACTTATGCAGCTGCACAAACTCAGCAGACGGAATCCAATACATCAAAACAGCAAGCACAAGACGCACCCATTGAAGAGGTACTCACGATTGGCTACCGCGAGTCCGTTAAACAGGCCGTTCAGCAACAACGTGATGCAGGCGGTATCATCAACGTTCTAAAAAAAGATGATATGGGCAAATTGCAAGACGACAGCGTGAGTGACGCTCTGCAGCGTATGCCGGGTTTGTCGGTAGAGCGCGACCAGGGTGAAGGGCGGTTTATCCGTATTCGTGGTTTGGCGCCGGATCTGAACTCTGTGTCTTACAATGGCACCTCATTAGCGGCACCCGAAGCGGGCCGTCGCGCAGTTGCGCTGGATGTGATCCCATCTGACTTGCTTGAATCGGTTGTTGTCAGTAAAACGCTGACGCCGGATATTCCTGCAGGTAGCTTAGGTGGAAATATTGAACTTAAGAGTATGACGGCGTTTGATCGCGAGGGTGCTTTTTACTCGCTTTCATCGGAGCTGGGTTATAACGCACAAGCGAGCGAGACCAACCCGAAATTCTCAGCAGTAGCCAGTAATACCTTTGACATCGGCGACAAACAAGACAGTTTGGGTATCGCTATCGCAGGTAGCTATCAAGATCGTTCATTTAGCACGGATAATGTTGAAACAGGTGGCAATTGGGATTTTGATGAGCCCGGTTTAGAAGAGTTCGAACAGCGTGCTTATCAAGTTACACGAGAGCGAACGGGCTTGGCATTAAATCTTGATTACCGACCAAGTGATACGTCGCAATATTACCTACGTTCGCTGTATAGCAAGTTTGCAGATACTGAAATTCGCCAAGGGATTATCACTGAGTTTGAAGATCCGCTCGCTGAGAATACTGCAAGCGCTGGTGAAGTCACCCGTGAGCTTAAAGATCGCAAAGAGACGCAGGAAATACAGGCCTACATGATAGGTACTGAGCAAACGTGGCAAGATTGGCAATTGACAATAGAGCTCGGTACCAGTGAAGCGAGTGAATCGCAACCGTTTGCGATTGGTGGGGCTCAGTTTGTGCAATCGTTTGATGACGGCTTGGGCTATCGAGGTGTTGAACAACTACAATTACTCGCCCCTGATAGGGCTTATCAAGCTGAGGGGTATAACATCGATGAAGTTGAAGTCAGTGATGCGTATACCGAAGAGAATGCAGATAGCCTGAAAGTTGATTTGGCTTACGACTGGCTACAACCGAGTTACCAAGTCACGTTCAAAGGCGGTATGCGTATCAGTCGGCGCGAGAAAACCGCTCGTGAGGATATCTTCATTGTTGAAGATTTTGATGATTTAGGGGTTTCGGCACTTACCCTTGCAGATTATGCAACTAGCAACGTTGACTATGGCTTTGACCGATTTGGTCCGGGTATTTCCGCGGCTGCGCTGTGGGGAACATTAAATACGTTAGTGTTGACTGACTTCCGTGATGAGGTGGAGTCACGTATTGCACAGTATCAGATCGATGAAGATATTAATGCCGCGTATTTTATGGCTGATGTGAATTCGGGTCCATGGCAGGTGATCGCTGGAGCACGCTATGAACACGAGCAACGTGATGCGCGCGGAACTCGTTATAATGATGAGTTGAATGAGTTCTCGCCAGAGTATGCCGAATTCAGCGATGCTCAGTGGCTACCGAGTTTAATTGGCCGTTATGAGCTGAGCAACTCGACAATTGTACGCATGGCTTATAGCACGGGTTTGGTGCGTCCTAGCTTTGAACAAATCCGTCCGAGCTATTTTGTTGAAAATGACGACGGTGATATTAAAGCTGAATTTGGTAACCCTGCACTCGAACCCTTGACTTCACGCAACCTCGATCTGGGGATTGAACACTACGATGAAACCTTGGGTGTTATCTCTGCCACCGCGTTTTATAAATCGATTAAAAACTTTGTTTATGAAGCGGATATTGCGGGTCGTCCTGGTTATGAATCATTTGACGAGGCGGTGACTTACATTAATGGCGATGACGCTTACGTCGCTGGTTTAGAGTTTAACTTAGTGCACCAGTTCAGCGGTTTTAATAACTGGTTAGATAACTTTCTGATTAATACCAACCTGACTTTTACCGATTCTGAAGCAACGGTTGATTGGCTGGATGATGGCGAACTTATGGAGCGTGATATTCCGTTGCCGAGTCAGTCGGATACTACGGCCAATATTGCTATCGGTTATGAAACACAACAGCTGAGTCTGCGGTTGGCGGCGAACTATAAATCTAAGTACCTCGCAGAACTGGGCGATGTTGAAGACAACCGCTATGACATTTACGAAGACGACAATCTCACTTTGGATTTCTCAAGCAAATGGCTGATCAGTGATCAGTTCAGTATTAATTTTGCCGTCAACAATATCACTGACGAAGCGTACTTTGTTTATACCGGTGACAAGCGCTACAACGCGCAGTATGAATCTTATGGTCGCAGTTACACCTTGGGTGTGCAGTGGGTTAATTGGTAAGCAACGAGATTAGAGAGATTGAAAATGAATTTATTTAAAGTAGCAGTACTCAGTGCATCCATGTTATTGGCTTTTCACACTGCCAGCGCAAAAGCTGATGAACGACACCGTGAGATTTTGCCCGACAATTCAGTTTTGAAAGTGACCAGTGAGGGCATTACTCGCGGCGAGCAACAACTGATTGCAGGCGATTTTTATCATCTGAAACATTATGTCTTAGGTGAGCGTGAGTCGATATTGGCAGCGATGGAAGGCGATACCCAAGAGCTGTTTGTATGGCGTTATCATCAGGGACGTTTACTGCCTTTATATAAAGGTGAGATTGAAACACGAGTGGTCGAAGATCTGTGCTTCTATGACAGTGCCGAGAACAGTCAGTTATCGCTGTTCTTGATTGGAGGCCGCGGTGGCGCAGAACAACGTTTGTTAAGACAAGATGAAACTTGGTTGAAAGAGCCGATTACGATTCGTGATTTAAACGTGCCCTACGATTCAACTGCCTGTGCGGTCGACTCGCAGCGTGGAGTGCTCTATGTCGCTGAATCCGATCAGTCGGTTTGGGCTTATAATGCTGAACCCGAAGCAGAGGAAAAACGTCACCTAAAAGCGGTACGTGCCCCTTTTGGACATATTCAAGGTGAAATAAAAGCACTCAGCGTTATGCAGGATGGCCGCTTACTGGCGTTAGAAGAGGCTCCTGCGAGGTTACTTAAGATTTCGACTCGAGACGATACGCTGGGCGAAACCGAGACACAGCTCGTTTCTACCACGCACGAGTACCACGATATTTCGCTGTTGCCCGGTGACCGAGTGTTGTTAACACGGGAATCAGGCACTGATGCGATCGAGGTCGAAGTAGCGCAAGGTGATGCCAACCGGCATGCCCCTATGAAACCCATTGCGCAAGTGGCAGCAACACTTGAAACCGAACCTTCACCGCGTCGCGGCGACGCCATTGATGACCCAGCCATTTGGGTATCACCCTCTGCAGCTGAGGAAAGCCTCATCTTAGCAACCGATAAACGGACTGGACTCTACGTTTATTCAATGAACGGTGAAATAGTGCAGCACTTAGCTGTCGGCCGTTTGAATAATGTGGATGTCAGAGGCAACGTGGTGGTCGCCTCGTTGCGTGACAACAATAGTCTTCAGTTCTTCGATATTAGTCAAGCTGGCGAAGTCAGCGTGGCGCAACAGGTGAGTACTGATCTGGACGAAATATACGGTCTGTGCATGGGTTATCAAGAGCGCACCGATAGACTGTCAGTTTATGTGAATGGCAAGTCAGGTCGAATTTTACAGTTTTGGGTCAAAGGTGCAGATAGCGTCGAGCAGGTTCGCGAGATGTCTGTTCCCTCGCAACCTGAAGGGTGTGTAGTAGACGATAAAACGCAACGGCTGTTTGTGGGGGAAGAAGATGTCGGCATCTGGCTGTTTGATGCGGCCGTTAATAGCACTGAACAGGGCAAGTTAATAATCAAGGCGGCTGATGTCCCCGAAATTGTGCCTGACATCGAAGGTTTGGCGCTCGCGCAATACGATGACGAGATGTTGCTGTTTGTGTCGAGCCAGGGTAGTGATAGCTATGTGGTTTTCGATGCTGAAGCACCTTACGCGTTGCGTCATCACTTCCGAATTCGAACGAATGTTGAGTTAGGAATCGACGGAGCGTCTGAAACGGATGGACTTGAAGTGACTACGAGGTCTCTTGGGAAAGGGTTTGAACGGGGCGCGTTCGTTGTTCAAGATGGGCGTAATCGGATGCCTGAAGCGGGACAAAATTTAAAGTTAGTCCCGCTGCAGGCCATACTCGATTAGTTGTGATGTTGTGATACTTGTGCAATAGCCTGCTCTGCCGGCATTGGACGAGCAAGTAAAAAGCCTTGAATCGCCATATCGCCGATGTTGTTGAGGAAGTTGAGCTCTTCGATTTCCTCAACGCCTTCAGCGACGACGGACAGTTTTAGCTGGGTCGCTAACTCATAGACTGTTTTAATAATCGCGGCTTTTTGCTCATTTTCATGCAATTTAGCAACAAAACTCCGATCAATTTTGAGTGTGTCGATGGATAAACTGCGTAAATAGCTCAGTGATGAGTACCCAGTACCAAAGTCATCTAAGGCAATTCTTACACCATTTTGGCGGAGTTTATCGAGTTGTAGGGCTGCACTTTTAAAACTCTCGACCAGCGTTGATTCGGTTACTTCGAGTTTTAATCGTTGGGCTTCGACACCGGCGCCCTCAAGTTTAGCCAATACATTATCGGCGAAGTAGGGGTCTTCGAGCTGTATTGCCGATACGTTGACGGCGATATAAAACGGGTGATCGCGCAGTGCGTTATGCTGCCATGTTTGAATGGTCTCGATGGTACGATCTAAGATTGCATATCCCAATTCTCGCATCAGCCCAGAGTCTTCAGCGATGGGAATAAATTCCCCCGGCGATACAATGCCGAGCTCGGGGTGCCGGAACCGAGCAAGTGCTTCAAAGCCGACAAGCTGTTTGGTTTTTCCGGCATAAATCGCTTGATAATCCGGCGCGAGTGCATTCTGCATCAAGCTGCGGCGCAGCTCCTGCTCGACTCGAATACGACGACTGTCCTGGCTGATATGGGCCTCGGTGAAAATGCATGTTTGCCCTAACTGACGCGCGCGGCGCAATGCCGACCACGCATAGTTGATAAGCTGTTGCGACTGCTCGATTTTCAGCATTGAGGAAACGACCGCACCGACGGCGACTTCAAAGCGCGTGTCGTCTTTAAACGTGTTGTGAGTATTGGCACAGTTGTCACGTATTTGCTGGCATACGTCCTCAATGGTTAATCCGCTGTGGGTTAACTCTGACTCGAAGCCCATGACAGCAAAGGTTATGGCGCTGAGCTTACTCGCTACTAGGTGTAGACCATTGACATGGTTCAGTCGTTCTTGAATCACAGGATACAAACGAGCATTACTGGCATGCTCGCTTGCATTGAGTATCGCATCGATATTTTCAACCGTTACATAAATCAAAAACAGTGGTTGTTGCTCATCAAGCGCATCCTCGACACGTTCACGTAAGTAGCGCTCATTGGGCATGCCAGACTCTTGGTCAAAGATACGCATAGCGGATATATCTGTCTGTGTTCCGGCGACGATTGAACATTGCTGTTCATTATCTTTCTGACAAACGCCGCGGCACAGCATCCACCGATATCCGTGGCGCGTGGTTTTGACGCGATATTCGACATTGAGATGTTCAGATTCGCCTTTGCGTAAGCCACGAATAGCATTGCTGAAGCGCTCGCGATCAGCAGGATGAATTTGTTGATACCAAAACTCAGGCGATTGGGTATTAGCGTCGTGCGGGAGTTCAAGCATTGAGTACCAACGACCTGATAGTGTCAGTTCATCGTTTGCAATATCCCAAATCCATACTCCATCATTTGAGCCCGCTAAAATCAGATCAAGTAACGAAGTACGTTCTTTCACTTTGTCTTCGAGTTGCTCATTAAGTGACTGCATATCAGTCAGTGAGCGGCGTACGTTCTCCAATAGAAAGTTGACCAGTAACGCAAGTTTTTGACCTTCAGTATCTTGTGTATCAACGCTTACGTGAATATCGAAGTTGTTATCGATGGTGTCGCATAACTGGTCCGCTATTTGAGTAATAACTTGGCGTAACGATGGATGATGAGTATCAGCCATGAACCACCTCCTGACGTTTATTCGGCCAAGTTATTATGAACTCACAATGCACTGCGCCCTTATGCATGCAACAGGGCTCGTCGAATTCAATCTCATCGCCATACAGCGAGGCGACTTCAAACGCGAGGGCTTGATATAGACGACAGAGACCATTAGGCGATCGGTAAATCACTCTGACTTTACCGGGCTCGATGGGGGAGGCAGAAAACTTGTCATTAACATGTTGTCGTTCCTCTTGCTGCTTTAACCCCGAGGCCATGACAGCATGAATGCGTGCTTGTCTGAGCAGGAAGCCTTCCGAATCGTCTGCGATTTCGAAAAACCGTGGAAATAAAGCCTGCGCTTTTTTTAGAAAAGCAGATGCGTAAAGGGCGTAGACTTCGTTTTCAGTAAAGCCTGTCTCTTCAACCGACGCGGCAATTAATCGAAGACACTCGTCATCGCTGTAGTTTTTATCAATACGGTAATTTATCGATGGGTCGACATGGGCTGCTTTTAAAACACGCTGCTTAAGTTCATCGCCACCTTTTTCTTCGAGTAACTCGAGCAGTACTTGCTGAATGATACCTATCATATTTATCCCTAAACGCTGGTGGCCACTACGGCATAACGCGCCACTTTTCCCACAGACACTAATAGCAAAAATAAACTAAAATTAACCCTAGATAAACCAGCAAAAAGCGTTAATGGATCACCAATAATCGGTAACCAGGCAAACAGTAAGGTCCAACGGCCGAATTTTAGAAAAATCGCTTCAGCCCTTATCAGATTTGCTTTATAGACTTTTAAGCGAGTCTGCATAAAACCTCGGTGGAGTAGGTAGCCGATCACGTAATTGATAACTGAGCCCAGGACATTCCCGACCGAAGCGACGGCAACCGTCGTCACCACTGGCCAACCGTTTTTGATTAACCCAATAAGCACTAACTCGGACCCCATTGGAAATAAGGTAGCGGCTATGAGGGAAGAGAAAAATAGAGATAAGTAGCCTGCGAGCATTAAAGCGCACTTTGGAACTAAAAATTAATGCCACTGATTTTACTTGTAAACTGGTGCAATTGATATTATATATAAAAACATAATGTAATTTAAAGAGGTATTACCATGAGTGTTGAAAAAGCGGTTACGGCATTTGCTGGCATCATGATTCTTTTGTCTGTGGCACTAACGGTATGGGTCCATCCAGGATTCGTGTGGTTGACGGTATTTGTCGGGGCTAATTTATTACAGCAATCGTTTACCGGGTTCTGTCCTGCCGCGATCTTTTTTAACCGCGTACTAGGATTAAAAACCGAGCGCGAGCTGGCAAAATAAAATCGCGAGGGTGTTTAATAACCACCCTCGATAAGCCATTTTTCTGAGGTGCGCAGCTCTATCGAGATCTGCGTTAGTAGCTTGCGCGAAGGCGGACGTGTTCCTGATTCGATTTGGGTATATTCAGGTTCGCTTACGCCCAACTTCTTAGCGAGTTGAGTCATTGGAAGCATCAGTGTCTTGCGGCGTTGTTTAACGCGACGCGCAAAATCTTTAGCGATGAAATTTGACTTAATTGATGACATCTTTACCTCTACTGCAATACAACTGAGCTATGGTTACGCGCCTGAGTCCTAAAGGATCAACAGGCGCATTACGATGGCAAAACTATTTGTCAGAGATAAGACGCTTTTTTGAAGGTTTAGTTGCGTGCGTTACGTGTCTTTTGAACGTAAAAAGAAAGCAACGATCGCACTGGTGATTAACCCTAAGCCGATTGCACCAACAATAGACTGGAAGATATAGGCGGTGAGGGTAAAATATTCTTCTGCTCTCATATCACTCATCATGCCTGAGGCGACCGCGTGATGACGCATATTGTCAAAAAACTCGGGTGATATCGTGGTATGAAAGATTAACTGCACTAAGGGCGCTAAGATAGCCACTACGAGGGTAAGCTTAACGCCGCTGATAAAGCCGGTCAGCCAAGTCATTTTCTGATCGGGTAAACTCTGCTTTTTATCGCGTAGGGCGAGAACGTAAATGGCGATGGCGATAATTGCGAAGATATTGGTGAGAAAGAAATGGTACTCGATATTTTGATGGTGCAAGCCAGCGAGTCGCTCAACCGTCAACCAGAGCAGCATTGCGATACTAAAAATAATACCCCATTTGAGCTCTTTCATAACTCAGTCCCTTGTTGATTTTTTGTAATTTACATCAACACTATAAGCCATTATTTGGCTTCGTGATAAGTACAAATTATGCCAAAATAGAACGATTTCTTATCGTCGGGCGTGTAGGTTTGAATAAAACACGAGTTAAACTCACTGCCATAGCCGTCAGCGCGCTGGTGCTGGTCATCGCGTTGAGTAGTTATTTGCTGTATCAGCCGTTAATGTGGTTCGATCAATCTGGGCAGTTGCAGGCACAAGTCGCGCAGGGACAAGTCGGCGAACGCCTCGGTCAGTGGCTTCGTCAGAAGGGATATAAAACAGACTCACGCGTCTTTCATGTGATGGATACCCACTGTATGTGTAATTGGCGAACAGAAGCCCACAAGCAAGTCGTTAAGCGTAAAGTGAATGACAGTAATGGCACCAATGTCGAACTGTCGCTTAACGAGTTGCCGATGCTTAGGCACTTTTTGCCCGCAACGCCTGCCGTGATCATTTTCGATGCCAATAGTGAGTTAGTTTACTTAGGACCCTACGCAGACGGCGCGTTTTGTAATACCGAAAACAGCTTTATTGAACCGCTCATAAAGCGCGTTGGAACGGCGACTGCGCCGCTCGACTCTGGTTGGGTGAATACCGTGGCTCGCGGATGTTATTGCCCATCATCCTGAAGAAACTGACGCAAGTTATTGGCACTAATATTGATAATTGCTTGGCGTGCCTCTGGCGCTAACCACGCGGAGTGAGGCGTGACGATTAAATTAAGTGGTTCGTTAATCGCATCGAGCAGGGGATTGCCGTTGCGGGGTGGCTCCTCTGACAGTACGTCGACTGCTAAACCAGCAATGATACCGTTTCTTAAAGCCTCAACCGCATCGTGTTCATTAACGATCCCACCCCGAGCGGCGTTCACGATGAGTAATCCCGGTTTGCAGTGCGCTAAATTGTTGCTGTTTAATAGGTCTCTCGTATCATTGGTTAATGGGCAATGAAACGAAATGACGTCCGCTTCGGGCAATAAATGATCGAGGCTGGGACGTGGATCGTTTTTCTTGCCGGGACGAGCCGCTATCGATACTTTCATGCCAAAAGCTTTTGCTAAGGATTCCACGGCTTTTCCTAACTCACCATGACCGACTATAACCAGGTGTTTGCCGGCTAACTGAACCACCGGGAAGTCATCTAAGCAGAAACGAGAAGCCGTTTGCCACGCACCTTGGGCAACGAGCTGATGATATCGCTGTGCTTGCGTCGCAAGGTTAAGCATTAAAGTGAGCGTGTGTTGAGCCACACTGGCGGTTCCGTACGCTTCAACATTAGCGACCTTAATGCCGCGTGCGTTAGCCGTGTCCTGATCGATATTGTTGGTGCCCGTGGCTAAAATGCCTATCCATTTGAGTTGAGTCGCAGAGCGTAGCGTTTCGTTATCAAGTACGACTTTATTGCTGAATACGATATCGGCACCCTGGATACGTTCAACTACTTGCCCAGCAGTAGTCTCATTGAATACTTGCCAGTCATCCAATTGTGCAGCGATGGGTTGCCAATCAACATCGTTACCTAAGCTGGCTGCGTCGAGTACGACTCCTCTCATTCTACACTCCAATTAGTTAGCTTGCTAAGTTGTACGTTTGGCTTTACGACTCGCCTAATAAGCCCTGCCAGACTGCGTTTTACCACATTAGGTAGGAACTTGCTTTGGATCAAGCAATCTATTGAAGATAATCTTAATATTTATGATAATAGTTCTCATTCGGGAGGGCGTATGAAAACACTTTGGGAATTAAAAGCTAAGCAAGCGGCTGTCGTTGAAACAATTAACTCGCAGCTGACAGTATCGGTTATTAGCCGATTGCAAGAAATGGGATTCAGTGAGGGACAACAAGTCGTGTGCGTCCGCCGCTCGCCCTTTAAAGGTCCTTTGGTGGTGCAAGTCGGTGATTGTGTTTACTCACTCGAACAAGCGGTTGCTGAAAAAATTAATCTTGCCTTGGCCAGTTAAGCCTATCATTTAAAACAACTTGGGTCGTATATGGAACGCATTGTCTTAGTGGGGAAACCCAACTGTGGTAAGAGCTTGTTGTTCAACCAATTAACCGGCTTACGACAAAAGGTCGCAAATTTTCCCGGTGTCACCGTCGAGCTGAAGACGGGTCAGTTTGATCAGTTTGAAGTGGTCGACTTTCCTGGTACTTATTCACTACATAGCCTATCAAAAGACGAAGAAATCGCTGTCGAAAAGTTAAACCTCGCTGTAGACGATGATGATACGCAACTCGTCGTATGTGTCTTAGACGCGGCGCGACTTGAGCGTAGTTTAGTCTTTGCACTTCAAGTTCAAGCTTTGGCGCGTAAAAATAACAAAGCCGTCGTTTTTGTGCTGAATATGATCGATGAGGTTGAGCGTTATGGTTTGAATATTGATATCAAAGCGTTGCAAAAGGAACTTGGTGCGCCGGTCTACGCGCTCTCTGCAAAAACGCTTAAGGGCGTTGCCGCCTTTAAGGAGGCTTTGCCAAGCTTGGCGAAACAAGCACAAGCGCCTACTGAGCTAAACATTCAGCTTGGGGAGCAAAGAAAATTCATCGAGCGCGCGCGTGAGATTAACGCGGAGTATGGTATTCGCTCCGATGTGGTGCTAAAAAATCAGAACCGTATTGATACCTTTCTGCTGAATAATGTGCTGGGTGGTATTGCGTTTCTAGCGATTATGTTTTTCTTATTTCAAAGTATTTTTACTTGGGCGCAGCCACTCATGGATGGTACCGAGGCGGCAATAGGTTGGATCGCCAGCACACTAACGGGAGTGATAGGACCAGGTATCGTTTCTGACTTTTTAAATGATGCTATATTTGGCGGCGTCGGCGCGTTTTTAGTGTTTGTTCCGCAAATCATGGTTTTGACGCTTATTATTGGTGTATTAGAGGATAGCGGCTATTTGGCGCGAGCCGCGCTCATATGCCATAAGCCATTGAGTTTATTTGGTTTGTCTGGGCGTAGCTTTATCCCCTATTTATCGGGGCATGCGTGTGCTATCCCTGCAATTATGGCGGCACGTACCATTGAGTCGCCACGCAAACGCCTGATTACGATGCTCACCATTCCTCTGATGTCGTGCTCAGCGCGATTGCCAGTATATGCCTTACTGATAGCCGTGCTTATTCCAAAAGATGCAACGTTTTTAGGCGTGTTTGACCTGCAGGGTGCTGCCTTTTTTGGGCTGTATTTCTTCGGGATTCTGATGGCACTCGTCGTGAGTACCTTGATGAACGTGTTTACGCGCAAAAGCAAAGAACTCAAAGACATGCCGTTTATATTGGAACTGCCTTCGTATCGCTTACCGCATTGGAAACCGCTATTTCAACGCGTTATTAACAGCGGCTTGCAATTCATCAAACGCGCGGCGCCGGTTATTTTTGTTATTTCCTTATGCTTATGGACGTTGGGCTATTTTCCTCAAGGGGCAGGTCTAGAAAACTCACTACTGGGTAAAATTGGTCATTTTATTGAGCCTATCTTTGAACCGCTGGGTTTAGATTGGCGCTATGGCGTGGCGATGATCATGTCGTTTTTAGCGCGTGAAGTGTTTGTCGGTGCGCTGGGCACGATGTTTGGTATGTCGGGTGCCGAGGAAAATATTGCCGGCTTAGCGGCGCAGATCCAGGCTGATGGATTGACCTTAGGTGCCGGCATTGGCTTGCTGCTATTTTATGTTGTTGCGTTGCAATGTGTTGCAACGGTCGCGATGCTACGTGCTGAAACGGGTAAAAGTCGAATCGCGTGGGGGTTATATGCAGGCTACGGCATTTTAGCTTATCTCATTGCTGTAATCGCAGCCCACATTTTTTAATGAAATTAAAAATCAACGTAACGCGATGGTGGGTTCGGCGGTCTGAATGCGTTCCCATCACCGTTGAAATGATAGCGAAAATACAGTTGGTAATCCTGAATTCAGATAATAACCGCAACACTCATGTAATGGGATAGGTCGGAAGGAGGTCAGCTACCCACATGTGGTAGTCTTACTTTTCGACCAAAAAAAGTGAGCTCTAACATGAGTTATCGGCAGCTGACCGAGGGACAACGATACCAGATTTCTGCGTTGCTCTCAGAAGAATTTTCACAACGAGAGATTGCAAGAAAGCTGAA
>NZ_CAXGLS010000054.1:0-13789 GCF_964010655.1 uncultured Idiomarina sp. | reverse complement strand
TACCTTTGTTCAAGGTTTCGGTGAGCGCACTCATTAACGCACTTTTTGTTTCATAGGCGCCAGGGAGCTTGGCTGTTTTATTAGCAATCACTTTCTTGAGCTCATCTTCAGTGGCCGGTTTATCACCTTCGTACTGATTGTACTCTTTAAGGATCTCCTCAATCGATTCGGTTGTTTTATCGATTTGCACAGGTGCTAATGCGATTAACAAACCAGGGCCCTCAGAGTCTAACCAGATTGAACGAGCACCATAAGACCAACCTTTGTCTTCACGCAGGTTCATATTAAGACGGCTTGTAAATGAGCCACCTAAAATGGTGTTGGTCACGTCAATCAAATCCGCTTTTGCAGTAGTGCCGGACGGTGCTAATTGACCGGCAATAATCAACGACTGTGGTGTACCTGGCTGATCAATCAAGAATACACGCGATTCTGAGCGAGGCGCTGGCGTATCAAGTTGCTTAGTCGGTACCGCGGTTGTCGGTGCTTGCCACTCGCTGAATGCCTTCTCAAGCAAAGGCTTGATTTCAGCCTCAGTGGTATCGCCAACGATAACCAATTTTGCATTGTCTGGACGTAACCAAGTATCTACGTATGACACTAAATCGTCGCGCGTTAACGCTTTAATTGAGTCAATCGTGCCTGACCCCGTTAGCGGCTGACTATATGCATGGTTTTCGTCGAACATTAAGCCTGGTAAAACGCGTAGCGCTTGCGATTGTGGACGCGCCTGTTCCTTGCGAATATTTTCGATCCAGTTAGCACGTTTACGCTCGATCTCATCCTCAGCAAAGGTTGGGCGTTGTAATACCTCATCCATGAGGTTCAGGCTCTCGCCCAAATTAACGGTGAGCGTATCTAGCGAAATGGTTGACGTATCTAACCCCGCACGTGTTGATAATTGCGTACCTAAACTCTCTAGACGCGCGGCAAGCTCCATCGATGAGTAGTTTTCAGTGCCTTCGTTGAGCATATCCATCGCAAAGCTCGCGGTACCCGACTTTTTACCTGCATCCGCGGCATAACCGGCATCAAAGCTCAAAGAAAGCTCTACGGTTGGTGTGTCGTGGCGTTCGGTTAAGTAGACTTCAAGCCCATTTGATAAAGTGAATTGCTGAAGCTCAGGTAGTTCAAGTTGTGGTAGGTCACCCACATCCGGTAACTGACTGCGATCACTCATGCTCTCGCCAGCAGTATAGTCAGGTTGTGGCTCCACAAATAGGGTAAAGTCACCGCTGCTTAACCACTCATTTGCCGTAGTTTGAAGATCCGCCGTTGAGGCGCTCTCGACCCAGTCCATTTCTTGGGCGTAAAAACCTGGATCGCCATGATAGACTGCGCCTGACGCAAGGATATCGGACTTACCGCCGAAACCACCCACTTTCTCAGCTTGGCGAACGAAAGATGCCATGGTTGAAAAGCGTGTGCGATTAAGTTCCTCTTGAGTCGGTCCATCGGCGAGTAGCTTGTTCAACTCTTCGTTAATGATGCTTTCGATGCGTTCAAGCTCAACACCTTGCTTGGCGTCTGCAATCACCATAAATTGGCCTGCAACGTCACGCGCATATTGGAAGCTAGATACACTGGTCGCGATCTGCTCATCATAAACGAGGCGTTGGTACAAACGTGAGTTTTTACCGCCGGCCAAGATATCTGAGAGCAGTGATAGATATTCAGAGTCTTCTGTTCCCATCGGAGGGGTGTTCCACACTTTATAAATACGTGATGATGGGACGTTATCTTCCATCACAGCGCGTTTGCTTTCATCACGTTTAGCTATCCATTGCTCCGTCTTCTTAATCGCTTTACCCGGCGCAATGTCACCAAAGTATTTTTGCATTTTTGCTTTAGCGGTCTCGACATCGATATCACCCGCTAATACAACAACCGCATTGGCTGCGCCGTAGTAATCTTTAAACCACTGGTGGACGTCATCCAAGCTCGCTGCATTCAAATCTTCCATAGAGCCAATGACAGACCATGAATAAGGGTGGCCTTCTGGAAAGGTTTGTTCAGCCAAATAGCCCCAAACCCGACCATAAGGTTGTGCTTCACCTTGGCGTTTTTCGTTCTGCACCACACCGCGCTGCTCATCTAGCTTATCCTGTGTAATAGCGCCGAGTAGGTGACCCATGCGATCGGATTCCATCCACAGTGCCATATCTAAGGCTGGGGTCGGTACATTCTCAAAATAGTTAGTGCGATCGTTATTGGTGGTGCCGTTCATCTCGGTCGCGCCAGCACGTTCAAACGGACCGAAATACTCGTCATCATAGTTTTCAGAACCGTTGAACATTAAGTGCTCAAACAGATGAGCAAAACCTGTCTTGCCTACTTTTTCGTCTTTCGAGCCGACGGAATACCATACGTTGACAGCAACGATCGGGGCTTTTCGGTCTTCATGAACGACAACGGTTAAACCATTATCGAGCGTAAATGTCTCGTAATTGATATCAACTTGAGGTAGGTTTTGCTGTTGTACAGCAACTGTTTGTGTGTTTTCACGTTCAGCAGAGGTCGCTTGACAGCCCCCCAGCAATACGGATGCAACGGCCATCGCCGTGAGCGTTTTTACCATTTTCATGTTGTGTCATCCTAATTGTTGTATGTTACATCACTATATTAAACAGCGTTAAATGAACTATGTAGCTTTAGATGTTTAAAAATTGTAACTAAATTAGACAAAATGGATTTTAATGCAAGGGTTTTAATTAGCGGTGGAATCAAGGATAATTGCGCGCGGTCAGAGAGGTTACAAGGAAATGACAGGGTTGTGAGTAAAACGACAGTTATTGCTATTGCGGGGGCATCGGCCTCGGGTAAGAGTCTTTTTGCATCGACAGTTTATCAGGAACTGGTTGCAGAGTTAGGTAGTGACGGCATTGCGATTTTAGCCGAAGATGCATACTACAGAGACCAAAGCCACATGACGATGGAGCAGCGCGTGTTGACGAACTATGATCAACCGTCTGCATTTGAACATGACTTACTAAAGCAGCATATTCGCGATCTGCGTGATGGCAAAGCCGTCGAAATGCCGCAATATAGTCATACCACTCACACGCGACTGCCTGAGAGTATTCCTGTAGCCCCGGCGAAAGTCATTATGGTTGAGGGCATTTTACTCCTGACAGATCCTTCTTTAAGAGAAGAGTTCGATATCTCGGTATTCATGGATACGCCTCTTGATATTTGCTTACTGCGCCGTATTAAGCGCGATATCGAAGAGCGTGGTCGCAATTTGCAATCGGTCACAGAACAATATGAAAAATATGTTCGTCCAGCCTTCTTCGACCATATATTTCCTTCCAAGCAGTATGCTGATCTCGTAGTAACCCGAGGCGGGCGAAACGAAATTGCGATTGATATAATAAAAACAAAAATACGCCAGCTGCTGGCTGAATAACTCACGGTCCTTTATGAATAGTTTACTTGGCATTGCCGTTATTTTCTTCGTTGCTTTCTTATTGTCCACTAACCGCAGAGCCATTCGCTGGCGCACGGTTATTGGCGCATTTTCGATTCAACTTTTACTTGCTTGTTTTGTACTGTATGTACCGGTCGGACGAGAAATGTTATTTGGCTTTGCCCAAGGCGTTTCGACAGTGATTGGCTACACTGGAGCGGGCATTAACTTTCTATTTGGCTCGCTTGCCAGTGAAGACTTTGGTTTTGTTTTCGCGATTCAAGTATTGAGTGTCATTGTTTTCTTCTCATCGCTTATTTCGGTGCTTTACTATTTAGGCATTATGAAGTGGGTTATTAAAATTTTAGGCGGCGGGTTGCAACGCTTGCTTAATACCAGCCGTCCCGAATCGATGTCTGCTGCAGCAAATATTTTTGTTGGCCAGACTGAAGCGCCGATGATGGTGCGGCCATTTATCGGCACGATGACGCGTTCAGAGTTATTTGCTGTGATGGTCGGGGGCATGTCTTCTGTATCGGGTTCCGTATTAGCGGGTTATGCTGGTGTGGGGGTAGAGCTGAAGTATTTGATTGCTGCGAGCTTTATGGCTGCGCCCGCCGGTTTTTTAATGGCCAAGATGATGATTCCGGAAACGGAAAAACCACGCAATGACCTGACCGAAGTCGAGGTTGATGATCAATCGGCTAACGTGATTGATGCGGCGGCAACAGGAGCTTCAAGCGGTCTACAACTAGCGATGAACGTCGGGGCTATGTTGCTGGCGTTTGTGGCACTAATTGCACTGGTAAACGGTATATTTGGCTGGGTCGGTGGCTGGTTTGGTTATCCCGAGCTGACTTTACAAGAAATATTTGGTTATGTATTTCAGCCAGTCGCCTATGTTTTAGGCGTGAGCTGGGATGAAGCACAGCTGGCCGGTAGTTTTATCGGACAAAAGCTGGTGATCAACGAATTTGTTGCTTACCTTGATTTCGTTAATTACAAAGATCAGTTGAGTGAGCATTCGCAAGTTATCATTACCTTTGTTCTGTGCGGTTTTGCAAACTTCTCCTCGATTGCTATTTTGCTTGGTGGTCTCGGTGGTATGGCTCCGAGTCGACGTCACGATATCGCACGATTAGGTATGCGCGCTTTATTAGCGGCAACGCTCGCTAATATGATGAGTGCAGCCATTGCAGGCTTCTTTATCGGACTAAGCTAGCATGTGATTGATACGAATCAAAAAGCCGGCTGTTAAGCCGGCTTTTTTGTGTCTAAAGGTTAGCGTGGTTAGCTTCGGTCGCGGATCATGCCTTCTTGTATTGTCGATGCAACTAAGGTGCCTTCACGGTTAAATAGTTGACCGCGAACTAAGCCGCGAGCACCACTCGCGGAAGGACTGTCAATCGCATATAGTAGCCAATCATCCATGCGAAAATCACGATGAAACCACATCGCATGGTCGATGGTCGCGACCTGCATTTTGGGTTGGGCGAAACTCTTACCGTGTGGCTGTAATGCGGTGGGCAAAAAGTTAAAGTCCGAAGCGTAGGCGAGTAAGTATTTGTGCACGCGAGGGTCATCAGGCATGGCGCCATTAGCGCGCAGCCAAACGTAACGTTTCGGCTCGTCTTTTTCGGGTTTAAATGGATTGTATGAGGTAACAAAGCGCATTTCGATGGGCTTTTCGCTGATGAATTTGTTACGCAGCGGTGCAGGGATCAGTTCTTCGTGTTCACGATAAATATCAATGTCCGAGACTAACCCTTCAGGACCGGGAACATCAGGCATCGCGTCTTGGTGCTCAAAGCCCTCTTCATGTTGTTGGAAAGATGCTGTCATGTAAAAAATTGCTTTGCCGTGTTGAATCGCTTTAACCCGACGAGTGGAAACACTGTTGCCGTCGCGAATAACCTCGACATCATAAACGATAGGTTTCTTTGCATCGCCCGGGCGCAAGAAGTAGCTGTGAAATGAATGACAAAGACGTTCAGGAGGTAAAGTTTCTTTAGCCGCTGATAAGGCTTGACCGATCACTTGACCACCAAATACCGCGCCAAAGCCCAGATCTTGACTGTTTCCACGGTATAAACCTTGTTCAATTGTTTCCAAGCGAAGTAAATCAAGGAGGTTATCCAATACTTGGCTCATTGCCTATTTCCTTTGTTTATGATTAATATCAATGCAGTTAGTTTAACGAAATGATCTGATTTAGTCTTTAATCACTACTTATATAGACACAATTATTCGTAAAAATAGATGGTTATGAGTGAAATTTGAGCGCTTGTTGGTAGCTCTTTACAGCGCAATATGTTTGCATAAATTAAAAGGCTTGGTTGAACCTAGCCTCATTGACTATATTAATAAAAACCTATCAGCTTAACTAACGCAAGAGCGAACGGGAGAGTACTATGTCAGGCAAAGACAGTCTGAATACGTTAAGTACATTGGATGTTAATGGTAACTCGTACGAGTATTACAGTTTACCGAAAGCAGCCAAGGAGCTCGGCAATATCGATAAATTGCCCGCTTCAATGAAAGTACTGTTAGAAAATCTACTTCGTAACGAAGATGGGGAAACCGTCACTCGTGAAGACCTTTCTGCAATGGCGGACTGGTTGAAAGAGCGCAAAATTGATCGCGAAATCCAATATCGTCCAGCACGTGTCCTAATGCAGGATTTTACAGGCGTGCCAGGCATTGTTGATTTGGCAGCGATGCGTGATGCGGTCAGTAACGCAGGGCAGAACCCTGAACAAATCAATCCGCTCTCGCCTGTCGACTTGGTTATTGATCACTCAGTGATGGTTGATAAGTACGCGTCCCCCGAGGCGTTCAAAGAAAACGTTCGCATCGAGATGGAGCGTAATAAAGAGCGCTATGAGTTCCTTCGTTGGGGGCAGAAAGCGTTTGAAAACTTCCGCGTTGTACCGCCAGGCACCGGCATTTGTCACCAAGTCAACCTTGAGTATCTCGGTAAGAGTGTCTGGACCAAAGAAGAAAATGGTAAAACCGTCGCGTACCCAGATACGTTGGTAGGTACGGATTCACACACCACCATGATCAACGCGCTTGGCGTGTTAGGCTGGGGTGTTGGCGGCATCGAGGCCGAAGCCGCCATGCTCGGGCAACCGGTTTCAATGTTGATTCCAGAAGTCGTCGGTTTCCGTATGACGGGCAAATTGAATGAAGGTGTGACGGCAACTGACTTAGTGTTGACGGTAACGCAAATGCTGCGCGAGAAAGGCGTGGTTGGTAAATTCGTTGAGTTTTATGGTCCAGGTTTGGATAACTTGCCACTGGCAGACCGTGCAACCATTTCAAACATGTCGCCAGAATACGGTGCGACCTGTGGCTTTTTCCCAGTGGATGAAGAAACTATCAACTACATGCGTTTGTCAGGTCGTGATGAAGAGACGCTGGCGCTGGTTGAGTCCTACTGTAAAGAGCAAGGCTTGTGGCGTAGCAATGACAACGAGCCAGAGTTTACTGATACGCTTGAGTTGGATCTGAGTGAAGTGCGCGCATCGCTTGCGGGACCTAAGCGTCCACAAGACCGTGTGAACATGGAGCAACTGGGTAGCAACTTTGATCTTATCTTAGAGACTAACGGTAAAGCCAACGAAAAAGATAAGTCGGTTCCGGTGAAAGGCCAAGACTTTGAGCTTTCTCACGGCGATGTTGTGATAGCTGCAATTACGTCCTGTACCAATACATCAAACCCCAGTGTGTTGATGGCGGCAGGTTTGCTCGCTAAGAAAGCGGTTGAAAAAGGTCTTATTCGCCAGCCTTGGGTTAAGTCTTCATTTGCGCCAGGCTCTAAAGTGGTAACTGACTACTTGGCGAAAGCCGGTCTGACGCCGTACCTTGAAGAGCTTGGCTTCCATCTAGTTGGCTACGGCTGTACTACATGTATCGGTAACTCAGGTCCGTTAGATGACGAGATCAGTGATGCGATCAACGAGGGTGATTTGACGGTATCGTCAGTGCTATCGGGGAACCGTAACTTTGAAGGTCGTGTTCACCCCGATGTGAAAGCAAACTGGTTGGCTTCGCCACCGTTGGTCGTGGCTTATGCGTTATCAGGTACCACGCGTACCGATCTGAGCAAAGATCCGCTCGGTAAAGATAAAGACGGTAACGATGTGATGTTAAAAGACATCTGGCCAAGCAGTTCTGAAATTGCCGAAGCCGTTAAGACGGTTGATAACGAAATGTTCCGTAAGGAATATGGCGAAGTCTTTAAAGGTGATGAAGAGTGGCGTTCTATTAAAGTCGCGGAAGGTAAAACCTACGATTGGCAGGATGATTCAACCTATGTGAAAAATCCACCATTCTTTGACGACATTAATGAGCCGTTGGCTGATCCAAGCGACATCGAAGATGCCAATGTGCTTGCAGTGTTTGCTGACTCGATCACGACTGACCATATCTCACCAGCCGGTTCGATCAAACCGGACTCGCCAGCAGGTCGTTACCTGCAAGAAAATGGTGTAGAAGTGAAAGACTTTAACTCGTACGGCTCTCGTCGTGGTAATCACGAGGTCATGATGCGCGGTACCTTTGGTAACATTCGCATCAAAAACCAAATGCTTGATGGCGTTGAAGGTGGTTTCACCAAGTACATTCCGACTGGCGAGGAAATGTCGATTTACGATGCAGCAATGAAGTACATCGAGAACGACACGCCGTTGGTTGTGCTCGCCGGTAAAGAGTACGGTACTGGCTCAAGCCGTGACTGGGCAGCGAAAGGTACGCGGTTATTGGGTGTCAAAGCCGTGATTGCCGAAAGTTATGAGCGGATCCACCGCTCTAACCTGATTGGTATGGGTGTCTTACCGTTGCAGTTTGAAGACGGTCAAGGCGTTGAAGCGCATGGCTTGACAGGCGATGAAACCATCTCAATCAAAGGTTTAAATAAAGACCTTAAACCAGGGCAGATGCTCGATGTCGTTGCGAAAGGTAAAGATGGCAAGGAAGTAGAATTCCAAGCTAAATGCCGCATTGATACTTCAAATGAGATGAAGTACTACAAGAACGGCGGTATCTTGCATTACGTACTGCGTCAAATGCTCGAAAAGAAATAAGCACTTGATAGCGACAAAAAAGCCGCCCGCACATTCTATGCGGGCGGCTTTTTTTTTTGAGAGTAAGCAGGCTAGATGTTGAGTGAACGCCCGCCATCAACCTTAATTGACTCACCCGTAAGGAAGGGATTGTCGCGTAAAAACTTGACCGTCTCTATCATCGGCTGCAAACCGCCTTCAACATTCAGTGGTGTTTCGGACATAACCTTCTGACGATGCGCGTCATCGTGGTCGGGTAAAAAGAGAATCGGACCCGGTTGGATGGCATTGACCCGAATTTTGGGCGCTAAAGTTTTAGCAAACCCTTGCGTCATATTCGCTAGCGCAGCTTTTGCGCCGCAGTAAGCAATATAGCTCGGTGAAGGACTGTCAGTGTAGATATCAGTGATATTCACCACCAAAGGGTTATCACTGTGCTCGAGTAGCGACTGAAGTCCAGTAATGAGTAAGTAAGGAGCTACCGCGTGAACATTATAAACGGCCGCTAGTGCGTCGGTGTCGCTATCAACAGTCTCGTTATCAAAAAAGCACGATGCATTGTTGACTAACATATCGAGCGTATCGGTCTTTTTTTTAATCTGCTCAATCAATGACTGTACCGCGCTAGGCTCGTTAAAATCGGCTTGTAAAGGAGTCGCACCGCGCTGTTCGAGCGCCTCAACTCCGTTTTTAGAGCTGTTGTAATGGGCGAACACTTGATAGCCCTCGTCAATGAGGTGGTTGGCTAGCTCATAGCCAAAGCGTCGGCCAGCACCAGTAATCAGCACATTCTTTGCCATGATTATCCTTCCTTCAGTTCGTAAGCAATCTCTTGTAAATAAGTAGGTACCTCGGGCTGTTCATCAAAGGGGCCGAGGATATCGATATCAATTGTACGATCTTTGATACTGCGATTCGGGTCGTCACGGTCACGCCCGAGTTGCTCTTCAATTTCGTTAAAACGTTGTTTTAATTGCTGAGCTGTCAGGGTTGTTTCGATAGTGAATAATGCATTCAGAAAAGGGTGCGGTGTATCGATATCAACAGGACGGGTAAGAATGTCGCGTGTAAATGCCAGTTCATCAGAGATTTGATGCAGGTAATGCTTAGCACGAGAAAAGTGGAGTTCTGGTTCGATATTTGAGCCTAAACTACATAAATACTTCATAGATTAACTTTGTGGTTGATTACATTGAAAGATTATACGCAATTCAAAACTAATTGGTTTGTATCAAGTTATCTGATTTTATTGAAATTAGCGAATTGTTAAGAATTATGTATCAATGCGTCATACTCAGCCAGTTAAGTTGAAAAGCCCGAGAACCGCTGATAGGCTGAAATTTGTGTCAAAGATAATAAGAACTCATGCTATGACAAGCTTTCAGGTGTGGCTGAAAAGCTATAACAAAGCGCTATTTGCGTTGTTATCTATATTAATATCTTGTTCGGCGGTGGCGCAGAGCGAGGATACCGTCGTGCTTTCTGGACCTGTCGAGAAAGTGCGTGCGGGCTATTTCGTCGTTGAGCTCGATCACGTCTCGCCGACATTACGCCCCTTGTCACTCCAAGTGAGTCAATCCAAGTCTTTTGCGAGCTTACTGCAGACCGTGCCAATCATGGGCAACTTCAACCAAGTGACCCTGACAGGGTTCGAATCAGGTCATTATTATATTCGCGCCGTGCATCAACAGCGCGTGGTCAGCCAAACGGCGATTGAAGTCACTGTTGAGCACTATCCGATTTGGCAGGCGTTGACACTGTTTGTGTTGGGCGCATTGCTATTTCTATTATTGTTGCTGACATTAATTATGGGACACAAGAAGGCGGAAGCTAATGACTGAATTTGCGCTGGATACACAGACTGCACTGTTCATTATCGTTGGCTTTGCCTTGGTGTGGATTGCTTTTGGTGTTTGGCTGGGGCGAAAGAATAAGTCTCATGAGGACTTTGCGCTAGCCGGGCGGAATGTTGGTTTTGCGTTCGCAGCGGCAACCGCCATGGCGACATGGGTGACGAGCAATACAACCTTGGTGGCGCCTCAACTCACTTATCAGTTAGGTGTATGGGGTATGGTCGGGTACTCCTTTGCTGCGTTGGGATTGTTGTTATTTGCGCCGATGGCTAAACGAATTAAACAATTGCTGCCGCAAGGTTACACATCGGGCGACTTTGTCCGATTGCGCTATGGTCGCTTCGCTTGGGCCGTGTTCTTGGTAATTTCTGTGGTGTATGCCTTTGGTTGGCTGGTGAGCCTCGGTATGGCGGGCGGTATTCTACTCGAAGCACTAAGCGGCTTGGATTATTACATTGGCATGACGATTATTTTGGCGATGTGTGTGGGCTACACGTTATTTGGCGGCTTACGCGCAGTTATTGCTACCGACTTTATTCAAGCCTTAATTATTATCGTCGGTGTTGCTGTCGTGGCTTATTGGTTGATCGATAACGTGGGCTTAACCAGTATACATACAGAGCTGAGTGAAGCGCACCCGCAGCTATTAGATCTGCTATTTCCCGCCGCTGTGATGTTTTTGTTTAATAATATATTTTTCGGATTGGGAGAAATTTTTCACTCAAATGTGTGGTGGTCGCGAGCCTTGTCCTTTCGTAAGGATGTCGCATACAAAGCTTATTTAACCGGTGGCTTGTTGTGGCTACCGATTCCAGTTGTGACTGGATTCATTGCATTGGCCGCGCCACAACTGGGCATATTTCCGGCATCGGCCGATATGATAGGGCCGGCGGTTGCTGCATCGGTGCTCGGCAAAACAGGTGCCATACTGGTATTTATTGTTGTGTTCTCGGCGTTGGCGTCTAGTCTTGACTCTTTGCTGGCGGCCTCGTCTGACTTAGTCACTCAGGATATCTATCATAAGTTAATTAAGAAGAACGCATCTGATCAGCAACTGATGCGATTTAATCGGTACTGCTTGCTCGGCATTGGCGTGATGACCTGGCTCTTGTGCTTGCCGCGAATAGCGACCTTGGGTGCGCTGTTAAACTTTGCGGGAGCTTTTGTCGCAAGCACCATTTGGCCTATCGTGATAGGGCTTTACTGGCGACGTCTGCAAGGGACTTTCGCTGGAATAGCTATGGCGGCAGGTACGATAGCCGGGCTGATCGCTTATTTTTGGATTGGATTTTACGTCGCAGCATTAGTGTCTTGTGCTGTGTCAGGCCTGATTTGTGCAATTGGCATTGTATTCAACAAACGTCAGTTTTCGTGGCATGAATTGCAGGAGAATGGGCAATGATTATTTCAGAAACTGCATTTTATTTATTGGTCACGGGGGCGCTTATACTCACGGTATTGGCGCCGGTGGTACTCATCGGTTTGTTTTTAAAAGATTATTTTTCTAAATCAATATGGTAACTGTATGAATATAAAGGATGTTTCCTTTGAGCGGGACAGACCTGACGTGTGCGGCGACGCACATCCCAAAGCATTGCTAAGAGCGATTCAAGAGGATGGTGATTACCTGTTGAAACTGGCTAATCAACACATTGTTTCGTCGGATCAGTTTACACAAAATGGTATGTTGCAGTTGTTTCGACTCGCAGCAAAGTACGAGGCCAATCCACGACGTTTTAGCACGTCGTTGCAGGGCAAAATCTTAATTTCTGCCTTCTATGAGCCGAGTACGCGCACGCGACTCTCATTTGAGAGTGCTTGGCACCGTTTAGGCGGCGATATTATGTCGATCACTGATCGCTCTACTACTGGGATTGCTAAGGGAGAATGCCTCGCCGATGTCGCTGAAATGTTTAATAACTATGGCGACTGTGTCGTACTAAGAGATAACAACGAGTCCTCGTTAGAGGAAATGATCGATTCGTTGAGAATACCGATCATCAATGCAGGTAATGGATGTGATGAGCATCCAACGCAGGCGCTAGCTGACCTTTATGCCTTGTTTAAATGGAAGCCAGAACTAACGACAGCCGATGCTAAGCAACACGCGGTGAGTGTGGGTATTATTGGTGTCCCCAATAGAATGCGAACTGTTAGGAGCCTGATAAAAAGTTTACTCAAATTTCCGGATGCGATTAAAGAGTTGGTCATTATTCATGATGACTCTGTATCAGAGCATCTATTTGCTGAACAGCAAAGAGAGCAGATAGAGCAAGCAGGCATTTATGTGCGGACGTCGACAGGTTTGAATGCAACGTTGCCAGATATCGATGTAGTCTACATCAATGCGATATCCTGGGAGGGAGAGACATTCAATACGTATGGTAAGTCGTTTAGTTTGGATGCACAGTCGCCTTTGAAAGAAGACGCTATTATTTTACACCCATTGGCTCGTGGACCTGAGCTTGCAACGGATCTCGATCATACACCGCATAACTGGTATTTCAGCCAAGCTCGAGGTGCGGTGTTTTTGAGGATGGCGCTACTTACGTGTATGGTTCAACGCGCTGAGCGCGTTATCGATGTCGTATAACACAAGGAAAAACGAAGATGTGCGGAATTGCTGGAGTATTCAATCACCGCGTCAATGATCCTATCGACGCTCAGACCTTGGTCAATATGGCTGCGATAATGCATCATCGGGGTCCTGATGGATATGGCTATCACATACAATCGGAGCAGGGGATTGGTTTTAGTCATGCTCGGTTATCGATTATTGACTTAAATGAAGAGCGTGCTAAGCAACCTTTTTTGTCTGCTGATGAACGACTGATGCTAACTCACAACGGTGAGTTTTATGATTTCAAACGTATTCGAGCCGATTTGACGGCACGGGGGGCGCGTTTTCGAACGAAAAGCGATTCTGAAATCGTACTTCATCTATTTGAACGCTATGGCCTCGAAGCCACATTAAAGGAGCTACGGGGTGAGTTTGCATTTGGCTTGTATGATAAAGACGAAGATGCACTTTATTTAGTGCGTGACCGTTTTGGTATTAAGCCCCTTTACTGGACTGAGACAGACGAAGGTGTCGTTTTTGGATCGGAGTTGAAAGTGCTATTCGCTCATCCGCAAGTAAAGCGGGCGTTTTCTGCTGAGGGCTTATACCACCAACTGATTCAAGTGATGGTGCCCGGTTCAACGGCATTTGAAGGAGTTCATCAAGTGCAGCCTGGGCAAGTGGTTAAAATCAAACGTAATAAGGGCACACTCAATATCGATACGCTGAAGTACTGGGACGTGGATTTTCCTAATGAACACGACTACCCCGGTGATGAGGTCGATGAAACAGAATATGTCGAGGGCGTGCGTGAAAAGCTCTTAGAGGCGGTACAGCATCGTATGACCGCTGATGTACCCGTAGGCTGTTATCTCTCGGGAGGCATCGATTCATGTTCGATTTT
>NZ_CAXGLS010000053.1:0-14408 GCF_964010655.1 uncultured Idiomarina sp. | reverse complement strand
TGTAAGCGTCGCACAAACCACGCCTAGTCACCAATTTGCAGATAGCCTAATTTATCGCCACGTTCTAACCAACGAGGTGATTTATGAGTCGAGCATACCGCTCTAAAGCGCAGTGGCAGGCGCTATTTAATGAGTTCGAGCAAAGCGGTCTAAGCCGCAAGGCATTTTGTGAGTCCCGGGGTATTAATCCGGACTATTTTAGTCAGCGTCGCCGTCAGTTGCAGCAAGAAACCGAGAGTACCGGTTTTGCAAGGGTGGCGACTGAGTCGTCGCCGGCATCCACAGCGGCCATGCAGGTTCGCGTCGGCGATGCGCAGTTAGTATTGCCGATGTCGGTATCGCCCCGCTGGGTGGCTGAGCTGGTCAAAGCCCTCAGCGTATGAAGATGTTCGTCGAGCCGCCGGCGATTTATTTGTATAAGCAGCCGGTCGATTTTCGCAAGAGCATCAATGGCCTCAGCGCTATTGTCGAAGCCGAGATGGACCGCTCGCCGTTCAGCGGTGCCGTGTTTGTGTTCTGCAACCGCCGGCGCGATAAAGTCCGGGCGCTTTACTGGGACAAAACCGGTTTTTGTCTTTGGTATAAGCGGTTGGAAAAGAATAAGTTTAAATGGCCGCGCAAGGTAAAAGGCGATGTCCTTAATTTAAGCGCACAGCAATGGCAGTGGTTGCTCGAGGGCCTCGATATTACCCTGATGAAAGGCCATCAGCCATTGCATTTTAGTGCCACCATCTGATCGAAAACGGCTTATAAAGATCCTGCATAAAAACCGTTTTACGATCACGAATTGGTCTAAGTAAACCCGCTAAAACAACGGCTTCGACGGTATTTTTGGGGTATAATAGCCCCCATGAAAACGAGCGATGCAAACACACTCCCGGATGATGTTGAGAGCCTGAAAAAGATGGTTCTCGACATGCAATCTCAGCTGCAAACAGAGCAGGCTGAGAAGTCGCGTTTGCAACATCAACTCGATTACCTGAGAGAGCAGTGGCAACTGTTGGTGCAAAAACGCTTCGGTGCCAGCAGCGAAGGGCTGCCCGGTCAGGGTGAATTGTTTAACGAGCTTGAAGACGCCCTTGAGCCGACAGCGGAAGAAGTAGCCGCAGAGCAAACCGTTACCTACACTCGTAAAAAACCGCGTCGCCCGCGTATTGATGAATCATTGCCGCGCGAAGAGGTGCTGCACGATATCGCAGACGAAGACAAAGTCTGTGACTGTTGTGGCCATGACTTGCACCGTATGGGCGAGGAAACCAGCGAAGAGCTGGAATTTATCCCGGCCACCAGCCGGGTGGTGCGCCATGTACGCCCGAAATACAGCTGCCGCGCCTGCGAAAAGCACGGCACACAAACCGCTGTCAAAATCGCACCGGTTAAACCGAGCCTACTGCCCAAGAGCATCGCAACGCCGAGCTTGCTGGCACAAATCATCAGCGCCAAGTTCCAGTTCGGGTTGCCGCTGTATCGTCAGGAAGCGATGTTCAAACAATACGGCATCGAGCTGAGTCGCCAGACCATGAGTCGCTGGATGTTGACCGTCAGCGACAAACTGCGGCCGCTTTATCAGCGCATGCACGACATCCTGCTAAAACAACCGGCTCTCTGGGCTGACGAGACGACCTTAAACGTGCTCGATGTGGATAAATCCAAATGCTACATGTGGGTTTACGGCTGTGGCACCGATAAGCCGAGGCCGGATAAATCACCGAATATCGTGCTGTATGATTACCAGGACGGGCGCGGTGGCGCCCACCCCGCTGCGTTTTTAGCTGACTATTGCGGTCCACTGCAGGTGGACGGCTATCAGGGCTATGAGCAAACCGGCGCCCGGCTGGCCGGTTGCTGGGCGCATGCCCGTCGTAAGTTTATTGAAGCCAAAACCGTACAAGGTAAAGGCAAAAGCGGCAAAGCCGACCAGGCGCTGAGCTTTATCCAGAAACTGTACGGCGTTGAGCAGAAAATCAAAGACGCCTGCCCGGTGCAAAAGCAGGAAAAACGCACCGCCTTAGCACAACCTGTGATGGACAAGCTAAAAACCTGGTTGGATAAGTCGGCGCTGCAGGTCAACCCGCAGTCACTGCTCGGCAAAGCCATCCATTACACGCTTAAACAATGGGACAAACTGCAGGTTTACCTGCATGACGGCCACGTTAATATCGATAACAACCGTGCCGAGCGCGCAATAAAACCGTTCGTTATCGGTCGCAAAGCCTGGCTGTTCTCAAACTCACGAGGCGGCGCGCAGGCCAGCGCTATCCTGTACAGCATGGTCGAAACCGCCAAGGCCAACGGCCTGATGCCGGTCGACTATCTCATGATGTTGTTCGAGCAACTGCCGCTACTCAACGACGGTGATGACCTCGACCAACTGCTGCCCTGGCACATCAACGCCGACAAAAACGGTCAATAAAACTGACCCACTACAGACTGTTCGGATAGACCGAAATCGGTGATCGGATTAAACCGAAATGCGTGTTCGGGTGGCACCGAAATCATCTCAGCGACAATTATCTTGGCCGGTTGTGTGGTTTATGTGACGCTTACGGTGAAATAGCGGTGAAAAAAGATCGCTACTATCTGGTAAAGCCGAATATTAGTAGTCGCATTTTCCTGCTGAAAACACAGAGGCTAGAGCTATTACTTAGTATGCGGCAGGTCAGAGCAAACCCAACGTCGGCTCATCGCTCATTGGAGACCTCAGCTTTGTGCCAAGAGCAGACGTTAACGCCTCGCCTTTACGGCATTTATAAGTTGCTAACGCCAAGCTTTGCGGAAACCGAAGCAACGCGTAGGTTTTCCGCACCAGATTTTTGTTAGCACTTTACTCATATTCGGCCTCGAAGAGCTCATTAGCCTGACTTACAGTTAAGGTGCGAAATTCTTTAACTTCACTTAAATGAACCCATTCTGTTTCAGATATTCTAAACTGGACATAGTCTCCTAGCTTGAGAGTTTCTCCCGACTTTAGCTTGGGTTCACCCTTATATAGCAGAGTTACCCACTTACCGTCGTATTCGGCCGGTAGAGCGATTCGCACTTGAATTCCATTCCAACTTTCTCCGCCTCCGCCGGCGAAGTCAACGTTTGCGGAATCAGCTACAAATGCCCTCACATTTCCAGTGAGAGTAGTTGGCTCAGAGAGATTAAACTCGTGCTTCCAATCAGGATGAGCCCACGAAAGCAATGGAATCATTAAAGCTAGAAGAGCTAGGTATACTTTATTCATGCTTCAATCTCTCAACGAGTGCTAACATTTGTATATTGTGCGTGCGCACTTTGTAATTCGTTCAATTGATAAGTGCCGACTTTTAACTTATTGATCTAACCAAGATTCCGACTTTGAAACAGTCTGAATAAGCGAAAGTAATTTGAGCATGCTCAATTAGAGTCTGACGGGCGCACAATATCCAACTTTCATTTTTCTTTATGTCTTTGACAGTAAACGACTTAAATACACAAAACAATAACAAAATTCGCAATATTGCATAGATAAATTTGCTGTGTCTGATTCGCATCCAATAAGCGCATACCCTGAAACATATAAAAGTGTAGTTCTCAGGGTTTGAATGACTAGCAAACTGGTTGTTTGGTGCTATTAGAGAACTTTACCGTAGCGTTCGCGCGCTCGTCGTGTGCATTGCTTTGTTAAATGATTGGTGGACTAGTTTTTGTCCATCCTCGTCGACCTCCCATATTTCGACGTCCTCTGGTATCAAGTGCCCATAAGTTCGAACATAGTATTCTGCTAAGGTCTCTCGTCGTTTCTCACTCATGTCTCTGAGGACAAGAAGAATCTTTCGGTATCCTTTGGGCGCTACCAAGAAGTAGTACATCGCTTCATTCCACACCGTGAGCTTCGCGCTTGGAACATTATCGTTCGGAGCAGTCCACTTGTGGCACTTACATTCGACGATAATCTTTTGCTTGTCACAGCCAAGATCGAAAGCATGCAATTTTTTGTTGTCCCCAACACCTACTGGGAGTTTCAGTTCACCCTGAAGCTCAATACCTTTTGAAGCGAATACCTTAAGCGCGACAGATTCGAAGTGTTTTCCTACTTGAGTGTTTGAAACCGATCCAACACGCTGGTGCGGCTTATTCATTTGAACTTGGAACCTCGCCTGTTTCAACCAATCTTATAAATTCTTGTTGGTTTAAACACTGTGCTCCTTGCGCCTCAGCCTTTTCAATTTTCTTTGGGCCGGCATTAGCACCGCCTACAAGGTAATCGAGTTTTTTCGTTACTGATGCGACTACCTTAAAGCGGTTATCGTGTGCCAAGTTGCTCAGGTAATCTTTATCGGAGATACCGAAGCCGGTAAAGCAAACCTGAAGTCTGTTATCTTTAGCTTTATTGCTGCGGATTGAATAAATTAGCCTCCAAGCCTCTGCATCAGTGAGACCGCCAATGTCATCAAAGCTTAGATCCGATTTTGACATCAATATCATCGTTGGTTTTTCGCTAGCCATACTTTCCCCTTCCAGAATTTAACGCTTGGCTTTCCATGAGGAGGTCTCGTAAAGCCTGATATTAGTTGACACATTTGTCTATCGCAACGAACTGAGTTCATTACTCTATGAACCGAACTGAACTTCTGCTACTCGCTCAAAGCAGCCCCCAATAATTAACCAGCTCTAAAAAATAGCCTATTAATTCCGTTCAAGTCTTACTCTCCCTAGCAAACTGACATAGCTAATAAGCGCCGCTACGATTAGCCAGAACAATACAATAACCGACCAAACAATCGGCGATGCTTGGCTGACACCAAACTCTCCCCAAGTGAGCTGACTTGAGTCAAATAACGAGCCAATGCCTAGGTACTGAAGTGGAATATTTGCCCATAGCAATGCCGAAAAAATAAAGGGGAAAATATCGAGTTTAGCTAACAGCATGAGTTTTAAAAATAGCGGCGGCAGATTTAAAACGATACCTATTTTTATTGTTCTAGAGAGAAGCTTTTTCATTAATTTTCCTGAGTGAAAACGATTTAATCGCAAGGAACAATGATTGTCTGTTCCTCGACGCTCTTATAATTCACAACTAAACATTCTAAAGTCCATTTATTGAGCTTTTTAGATGCGTAAAGAGCAACCTTGGCCTCGCCTTTAGGACCCTCAACAGGGTATGCCAAACTCGCGGTTCCATCCGGACCGCTTGTCGTTATACTGCCGGTAATAAAACCACTGTCTAATGGGCTGCCTATGCGACTTTGAACTTCTTTGGAATCGCTTACTTGAGCAAACGACACTTTGTAGGCATCGGAATTTTTAAATAAAGCGTTGATTCCGAATACACTAATAACACAGAATACAACTATTATTCCAGTGAAAATGAAACCGGCATTCCTCCATTTTCGTTGGACTTGCTTAAAGTGTTCAGCACTTTGCCATTCTCCGTGGCGCCATGCCCATTCATTACCTTTTAGACCAAGTGCTATGAGCATCACTATATTAACGCCTGGCACAAAAACCCAAAACGCTCTATAAGTGTCATTTCCGATTCCCCAAATCCAATTGAGAAGAAATGCCCCCCAATTCCATCCTCGTATTTCTACAGGCAATTGTGAGTTGTTCACTTGAGAGGATATCTTTTGACCGTTACTGCTTTTTTTATCACTCATATTGATACGCCTAATCCCGTCCCAAAATTCTTAAAATACGCAGGAATAAATTAATAATATCCATATAAAGCGCCGCTGCGCTATCAATCGCGTTATCAACGGTTTTAGGTATCTGGCACGCCCTGCCCCAGTCATAGCCTATGTAGCCGCAGAATATCAGTGCCACGATCCAGTCAAGTACTTCGTGGTGCACGCCAAATATAAACACTTCGATAAGCTCTACTACAATCACAAGCAAGAGCGCTACGGTGAGTGCACCGGAAATCTTTTTGAAGAAGGCAGGAAACAACGCGCCCAAGCACATCATGCCTATTGTGACCATACCCGTTACTCGGATGGCTTCAGCCACGACGTCGGGATCATATTGACTCACAACAAGGTTAACGATTAAGCCAAAGGGAACAACCACAAAGTTATAGCCAATAAAGCTCACCCATGGCTTGCTTGATTTGTTAAACAAGTAAACGCCATAAAAGCACGACGCAAAGTAACCTAGAAAAAACAGCCACGGGTTAATATTAGAAATCGATTCTGTTTCGATATGGGTCACTATCCACCAGTTTATGATGAAGCCCCAACACAACGTCAAACCAATAATTAAATGGTATCTAGCGTCACTGATAATAGGACAGGTCGTGCTTTTTCTATCAAATACATCACTTTCCATTTTGCTTCCTTTAATTCACCGGGAAAATCGAGCAACCGCGTTTGTCGGTAAGTTCCATGCTTCGGCGCCTATGTAGGGGTTTATAACGATGCGTTGAATCATAAATTTTTACATGTCACTATACATATTAACCGATAAATAATAACAGAACTAAGGGTAATTTATGACAGGCGAAAGCGAACAAACAGATCAATACGTGCCTTCGGGATTTGGATGCTATACGTACGCCCTAAAGAATTACGCTAAATTTACGGGCCGAGCACGCCGCCGTGAATATTGGATGTTCATTTTATTTAACTTTGTGATTGGCTTTTTCCTAGGGATAATCGATGGCTTGCTGGGCACTTATAATGCGGAGGCGCAAGTTGGTTTATTGGGTGCATTGTATGGCTTATTTGTATTAATACCCTCAATAGCGCTTGGCGTTCGCCGTTTGCACGACATCGGCAGAACGGGTTGGTGGCTGCTTATTGGTTTTATTCCGTTTATTGGCGCAATCGTCTTATTGGTTTTCTTTGTGTTAGACAGCAGAGAAGAAGGCTCCAAATACGGACCACCTCGCAAATAATGCTGCTCAGCAGTATCACTTGCTTGAGTCACCACTCCGCTAATTGCTGGATATCTTTAATTCTATCCCGCTGTAGCGCCAACGCTTCAAATACATCATCAAAGCTTTGGTTGTGGTGGCTTAAATTGGGGAGTGCCAGGTTGGCTTGGGTAAAAAATTCACTTTTATTTATCTGCCAGCCCTGCTGCCACCACGTCAGAATCAATTCTCGTGCGGTGCTCAATCGTTCGCGACTGGGTAGTCTATCTAGTTTCTCTAAATTGACCTGGGCTTGGCTGGGCAACAGGTTCCAAAGGTCATTATTGGGCCATCGGGCAAAGGGAAACGCATGATCAACAGCATAGCGATTAGGCTTAATCGGTTTACCGGTCCAACAACAATGCACCTTATCCTCTGCTAGCAATGTGTTGATGCGTTGACGCACCCGTGTTGTGGTTCGTGTGTCGTCTTTCCAGTCGAGCGCTACTAAATAATCGCTTCGGTTAAATGCCTTTTGCTTATTCGGCGCATAACTTGCCATAAGCGCCGCCCATTCATTCACCAGCGCAGGTTCAATCCAAACGCTGAAACGCGTTAATGAATCCCAAATGTGCTTGGGCACATAAAAAGTACCCAACGCGCTTAAAAACGGTAAATCTAAGGTAAGGTTTCGCTTTGGCTTTTGCGTGCGATTCAGCTCAACTGCAAAAACCGCATTACCCGAGCCCGGGATGGTGGTGTATTTGGCGGGCATGTTTTTAATCGTTGAAGCAATATCTTTTAAGGCGCGGTACAAGGGCTGTACAATAGCCTCATCGCTATACTGAGCGCCAATCGTAAAATCCCCTGCACTACGATCGCTGAGCAATTGCCAGCCGTGGGGTTTAACAAAGCCGAGCCCTTTACCGCTATTAGTGCTTTGATGCATGCCGTAATGATCGACTAAGGGCTTATACAGTTTTAGCCAATACAACGCTACCAATCCAACGGGGAGTGCGATGTGGTCGTCTGTTTGATCTAGCACAGCGCCGGGATGACCTTCGGCAATTCGAAGCAGGCTTCGAAGCAACGCGACTTTATACGTTGATGTTTTATTGTCATTTACAACAATATTGCGGAGTAGCGGAAACGCCCCCGTGCCGTCATCGGGCAGCGTCAGCATGACAGTCTGCCAACTCACATCATCGCGGCCTAATTCATCGGTTTGTTGTTCAGGAGTCAGTAATTGAAACGTTAGACCGTAACGGCTTGCCAGTTGCGCCAGCTCATCCGCCGAAACAGGATACATCGTGCGCTCGTCGTGACAGGCACCGTGACGTAACGAAATCACCAACTTTCCATTGGGCTTTAATAAGCTACTTAATTTGCGCAGACTGCGCTCGCGGGTCGATGATGGGATATGCATCCACACCGCACTGAGTAGGATCAGGTCAAATTTGGTGTGCAGCGCAAAGACTTTATTTAAATCGGGCAGGCTGTCGGCTATCCAACGTACGGCACTATTGACAGTATATTGCTGCGCGACTTCGCGGAGCTCCTGCGCAGGCTCTACCGCAACGACATTTAAACCGCGTGCCGCCAAATAGCGCGCATCACGCCCTGAACCCGCCCCAACATCAAGCACCATGCCCTGCTCTGGCAACGCATGTAGCCAGTCTTTATGAACCGACTCAAACGGTACGCGATTATAATTGTCAGCGAGTGACTCAGCATGTTTGGAATAGTATGCGATGTTTTCGGACATGGTTTCTGCGCTTATTATTATTGTTTATTGCGAAGCCATGTCTGTTAACGCCAAGCGATTAGAACGAGCGCTTGGCGGTCAACAAATACGGCGTAAACAATAATAATGCGACAATGCTGACAAATAAACCCGAATGTGAACTTGTTGTTAAACCCGTCAGCAAGCCGTAATACGCCACATCAAATATCAAATAGCTGGCAAAAAGCGTTTTAAACCAGGGGCTATTGCGCCAAGCACCGACAATCAATGCCAACTGTAGTGGTACAAACAGGATGAGTTTCCAACTCCAGGTCGCGATAAATACGCTCGACAGACTACTTGCCTGCTCACGTAGAGGCCCTAACAACGCCTCTTGATAGTTCCGCGCGTATTGTAGGTCGAACATTATCCAGTAGAAAAAGGCAACGGTGTACGCGATATTTAACAATAAATACAGCGAGACCGACTTTTTAGGGGGATTTGCTTTTACAGACTTAGATTGTGGCTCGACCGCTGCGCGTGTTGCGACAACAACCACCGCCACTAGATATAAAACCTCAGTCGCTATGTACAGGCCCCCAGCAAATACACCGGCGTTCTTTTCACGGGCAAATGAATAATAGGTACTTGAGATATCGTCCGTTAGGCCAACGGCGTGCAAAAGACTGCTAAACATGAGTTCAGCGTTATACAAAAAATCAGAAACCCAATGCATGAGGTACACAACCCAGTCGGCTGCGTAGAGCGTCGCACCAACGCCAACGGCCACAGCCATACCTAACAAAGCAAACATACCAAGCGGCGGAATAAGGCGACCTGAGAGGGTCATGTGCATAGCAATCATATTTTGAATGTCTTTTAAGTTATTGTTTTGGCGAACTATACAGAGATCGGTTAGTTTTAACAAATTGACTTAATACCGCGCGTAACATTGGAGCCATGATGAGCAACCTAGCCAGATCTTTAGAGAGTGATTGTAAAGCGATATCGGGGTGTGATGCGTTAAAACGCATTATCGATCCGCGGGGACGTGATATCGGTGGGTTTGAAGTGAAGCGTATTTTGCCGTCGCGCGGCATGAAGTCAGTGGGACCATGGGTGTTTTTTGACCACATGGGGCCTGCGGACTTTGCCAAGGATGAAGGCATCGACGTGCGCCCTCACCCACATATTGGTTTGGCAACGGTTACTTACTTGTTTGAAGGCGAGTTGCAGCACAAGGATTCACTCGGCACCGATGTCACAGTTAAGCCAGGTGACATCAACTTGATGGTAGCAGGTCATGGCATCGTGCATTCGGAGCGCCAACCGCCGGAAGTCAAACAACAGCCCCACCGCGCGCACGGGTTGCAACTATGGCTCGCGCTGCCCGAGGCCGACGAACAATGCGATCCCAGCTTTCACCACTACGATAAAACCGAACTCCCCTCAGCAGATATCACGGGCGGCAATGCGAAAATATTGATCGGTGAAGCCTATGGCAAGACCTCACCGGTCAAGACATTCTCAAACACACTCTATATCGAGGTTAATTTAGCGGCGGGCGAAACCTTCGCTTTACCCAAAGCACAAGAGCTTGCAGTCTACGTTGTTAAAGGCTCAGTGCAGATTAATAAAGCTGAGCTCGCTGAACACCACATGGGTGTATTTGGTGATACCACGGGTGTCGCGCTCACGACGCTGGCTGACAGTCACCTTGTACTCGTCGGCGGCGACGCAATTGGCACACGGTATATGTATTGGAACTTTGTAGCGAGTAACAAAGAACTGATTGAAGCAGCCAAAGCACGTTGGCAGCAACAGGCGTTCCCAAAAATCCCCGGCGATGCCGAGGATTTTGTGCCTTTACCTTGAATCTCACTGCGAACAACTTAAAATTACATACTCCTATGTATAAGAGAATAAATGATGTTTAGTAATTTTAAGCGCTGTTCATTATTGGTGGCGTGAGTGACTCGCGTTATGTGATTGGCGGCACCTTGGGACGCACCGGTCCGTTCTTAGATAGGGTTCAGGTGTTCGACATGGCAGCTGATTAATTTTGATCTTTTTCATGGTTTATCTCGTGTACAAATAATAGACACTTGTAAAAAGATTGAGGTAAACCATGAGCCATACATTAAAAGTAAACGATGTTACCGAAGTCACTCACAACGTGAGACGGATTCGATTAGAAAAGCCGGACGATTATAATTTCACCCCAGGACAAGCCACCGAGGTCGCGATTGATAAAGAAGGTTGGCGCGATGAGAAACGCCCGTTTACTTTCACATCGCTCAATAGCGATCCGTGGCTCGAGTTTGTGATTAAAGTGTATCCCGATCATGATGGTGTCACAGAACAAATTGGTCAGTTGCAAAAAGGCGATTCGCTGATTATCGAAGACCCTTGGGGTGCCATCGAATACAAAGGCGAAGGCACATTTATCGCAGGCGGTGCAGGTGTCACGCCATTTATCGCTATTTTTCGCGATTTGGCACGCAAAGGTGAAATTGGCAATAACCGACTCATCTTCTCGAATAGCCGTGAAAAAGACATTATTTTGAAAAAGGAATTCGAGCAAATACTCGGTGATCAATTCATCAATGTCATCACGCACGAAAAACCAAACGGCAATCACCTATTTATCGATGGGCACATTGATAAAGCCTTTCTAAACGAGCATATCAACAATTTTAACCAGCACTTTTACGTGTGCGGCCCCGATGCCTTCAACGACGGCATAATGAACGCATTGAAAGAGCTAGGCGCCGACCCCGATGGCTTGGTGTTTGAGAAGTAGCTTGCGCCTTTGGCGCAAGTCCCTAATCAATATAACCCCTCAAATAAATCCACGAAATCTTGTCATTTTTTACCCCCATCCGCATGGGGGTTGAACCGACATCACCATGTTGTAGCGTGTAAATGAGCTCGTCGGCAAAAATGACTCTCGGTTGACCCAACTCACTTATGACCGCTGGTACGGGTTTACACAGATAATTCTGGAATGGTGAATTAATCTCGCAGCTCTCGATAAACAGGCGTTTGATAAAGGTTTTTTGCTTTACCTCTACAAGTTCAATGATAAGACCGTCGTAAACCAGCGTAATAACAGTGTTCTTTACATCACTTTCATGACGATTCTCTTCTTGCCATTCAAACCGCTCTTCAGGCTCCCCCAATCGATTCACAATCTCAGCCTCGGTGCTACCAAAGGTATCGATATACTCGAAAACACCGTAAGGTAACGAGTCAGATTTATATCCAGCTGAAACGTTAACTATCCGATCAGGTATCGTCTTTGGGTAAAGGTGTTCTGTCTTAAGGTACTGCTGAGCAGTTACGCCCGATGCAGCGATAACCGATACGCTTAATAAGGCGCTCATGAGCAATGGTTTCAGTTTGCTATGCATATTATCGTCTCCCTTGATGGCCCTAGTAGCTTGCGCCTTTGGCGCAAGTTGCAAACAGATATGTCTGAACTGTATTTTTAGAACGTGTAGCGGAAGCTGAACGAGAAAACATCTGCACTATCAAATTGTTCGTACATCGCTTCTATTGATGCGTTCTTGCCTAACTTGTATGAAGCGCCGGTACCAATGCCTGTTTCCCAGTCATCATTACTGAACGACGCACCACTACCACTGGCTGAAACCTCTAGACGACCATATGAAGGCTGTACGAAAATGCCAAACGAGTCGTTAATATTGTACTGACCGCGCAAGCTTGCGATTACAAAGTTATCAACTTCAACGTCCACGCCATAAGCGGAATCATCGCCAATACCAAAACCAACGCGCAGCTCTGGCATGAAGGTAAAATTGCCACGCTCAAACGTATAACCTAATCCACCATGCAACGCGCCTAAGCTCAAGCTTTCTGACGAGTCAATATCATCTTGGAAACTCGTAAAACCACCTGAAACAGACCAGTCCGCATTGGCACTCATTGAGGCCGTTAACAGCAAACAGCAACCCAATGTTTTAATTAAAGCTTTCATTTTTATTTTCCTACTCCGTTTTGTCTAAACGCCTAGAGTTGACCATTTATTTAAATAAAGTTCATTTTTGTTAGATTGTTTATAACATATTTATATATTTTTTGTCAGTAAGGTAGCTCACGCCTTTGGCCCGTAGCTTGCGCCTTCGGCGCAAGAAAAACGATTTAAAACCTACATCTTCCAGCCCTGAGCCCATTTTTCTTCGTTTTTTAGTTCACGCCAATCAATTGAGTATTCGTTCTTTGAAAGCACTGACTCGATTACGCACGAAATGACGGCGCCTTCCTCATCGTACTCCACTTCTGATACCAGAAAATGCTTCTCGCGATTTATCGGCTTTACGGCGGTCCATTTGCTATTGTGAAGCTTGGCGGGATTAATCTGATTCATGTTGGCTCCGTGATAATTCAGTTGTCTTGCGCCAAAGGCGCGACCGACTAAAAATTAATATTTAACACCACATCTAAGCTTTATTTTTGTTAACACTTTAATATATGTATCGTCTCTAATAAGATACATAGGTTTTGTACTTGTGCCAAAGGCGCAAGCTACACTCTTGATAAGGTCAATCACGCTCATGATGACTTTCTAAAAACACGGAGACAATTAATGAATAAATCGCTTTTGGCATTAGCTATGCTAACCGTATCGGGTACGGCTATGGCTCAATCACCACAATGGAATAAAATCGAGGTTTCATACCTAGATGCAACGGTTGATGTCGGCGCGAGTGAACCGTCATTCGACGGGCTGGGATTAAGTGGAAGTGCTGTTATTACCGATAACTGGATAGTGTTTACGGATTACAAAACAATTGATGCAGAGGCTAATGGCGCGAATGCTGATTTAGAGTTCTTATCGGCGGGCGCTGGCGCATTTAAACGTGTAACGGATACCACCGACATCTACACGACCATCTCTGTTGAACGCTTAGATATATCTGGCTCGGCTGCGGCTTTATCTGTATCTGACGATGATATAGGTTACGGCATTGGTATCGGTGTGCGTTCTATGCTAATTCCTTTATTAGAAGTCGGCGCTAAGATTGATTATGTTGATATTGATGATACCGACGTATTCCGTGCTCAAGCGAATGCGTTCTATCACTTTACTAAAAATCTATCTGCTGGCATTGGGTATGAAACTTATCGCCCAAGCGATGTTGATTTAGACATCGATACCGTGAGCGTGTCTTTCCGATATACATTTTAACCAGCAAACTAAAAACGGTATGGCGTTTTTGCTTGCGTCAAAGGCGCAAGCTACGCGTTTTGGGAATGGATGGTGGGAATAATGAATAAAAATACTCTTATACCTGTTGGGCTTGGCGTGCTTATCATGGTATCAACCAGCTATGCACAGACTGAACCCGAGAAAAATGTTAAAGCTTATAGCTGTGATGACTGCAACTATAGCGAAGCGGAAAACTTGGTCAAAGAGAAAGTCCCACCATCTGTGGAGTGTCATTCTAAACCCAGTAGCTCAGATAACTCGACTGATACTCGGGTTTGCTATAGTACGCCGGTCTACGCCGCTGTATTGAACGAGTCGAGTGGTAAAGTCTGGGGCATTAAGCTAAGCCATAGCCATCAGGGTGAACGACCCGAACTTATGGAGCTACAGACCTCACCCTATGAGCACCCTCAATTTGTCAATGATGCGATTCGTAGCGGATATGAATATACCGACAGCCTGATAGCTCACACGGAACAAATCGCCAACAACATAAGTCGAACCTTCGAGACATCAAAGGAATTTAACGATTGGATCGACGGCAAAGCGGAACCTGAGACCAACGAAATAGCCGATTCAAATCAATTAGATGATACTCTATGTGCCCACGACAATTCGCAATACCAAGCTGTAAA
>NZ_CAXGLS010000052.1:0-15328 GCF_964010655.1 uncultured Idiomarina sp. | reverse complement strand
AAAACGCAGTACTCTATATCGACAAGCCACTAAAAGGACATAATCTCATTCAGGCGATTGCTCGCGTGAACCGTCTGCACCCCGACAAGAAATTTGGTCTGCTGATTGATTATCGCGGCATTCTGTCCGAACTGGATACCACCATAAAGGAATATCAGGATCTCGCTTCGCGTACACAGGGCGGGTACGACATCGACGATATTGATGGCCTGTACCAGCAAATGAGTACCGAATACAAACGCCTACCCCAGCTTTATAAAGAGCTCTGGGCGATATTTGACGGCGTTAAGAATAAATCAGACACCGAAGCACTGCGTCATGCCCTGTTGCCTCGTATGGAAGAAATAAACGGCGAAATGGTCGATAAAAACCAAAAACGCCGCGAAGACTTTTATGAAGCACTCACAGCCTTTGCCACTTGCCTTAAAGTTGCACTGCAGTCGGCTACCTTCTTTGAAGATAAGAGCTTTACCGATAAAGACCGTCGACAATACAAAGAGACCGTGAAACAACTGTCCAGTCTTCGCCAAACCGTGCAACAGGATTCCGGTGAGCGTGTCAGTTACGACGAGTACGCTCACGAGGTGAAAAAATTGCTGAATAAACACGTCGTTGGTGTCGAAGTGCGTGACTCTGAAGGCGTATACGAAGTCGGTAAAATGGGCCAGAAACAAACACCGGAAGATTGGACCGAAGATAAAACCCGTAACGAAACGGATATCATCAAAACCCGTGTCACTAAAATGATTGAGCAAGAGCTCGGTGACGACCCTTACGCACAGGAAGCCTTTTCTAAGCTACTGCGTGAAGCCATTGAAGAAGCGGAAAAGCTATTTGACCACCCGCTGAAACAGTACATGCTGTTCCGTGAATTTGAGGAACAGGTACAAGAGCGTCGCCTGGATGATATCCCTGAACGATTGACCGGCAACCATCATGCACAAGCCTATTACGGTGTGTTCAAGAAGCACCTACCCGAGGCGTTTACCGTAATGGATGAACAAGCGCAGGATAAATGGGTAGAGATTGCGTTTGATGTCGATAGCATCGTTAGCCAGTCCGTTGCGGAAAACTCGATTAACCCGAATAACATTGAAGCTGATATTCGTAAAAAACTACTGCCGAAACTATTCGCTGAATGCAAAGCGGTCGGCGGTGGTATAGACCAGGCCAAGAAGATTGTTGAAGCTGTCGTCCAGGTCGTTCGTGTTGGACAATTGAGTCATTAAGCCATGAACGTTGCGATACGTTTTGCTAATCAGGTGAGTGAGAGGCATAAGCCATACGGGGATAAACTTAGCTTTTATTACTCCGACGAGCTGATTGAGTTTGAGCGCGTTACCGCCAAAAGCCATGACTGTAAAATTAAAATCAAGGTTTTGCCTGATTGCTCTGTAAAAGTCGCAGCACCGCTTGATAGCTCTGATGAAGAAGTACTGCTTGCCGCCAAAAAACGGGCGCGCTGGATTTACCAGCAACTACGAGACTTTCGTAAACAACTAACGCACATTACACCACGCCGTTATGTCAGTGGTGAAAGCCATTATTACCTGGGCAAGCAATACCTGCTAAAAGTGCTGGTGAAACCCGACCAGGCATCAGGCGTTAAGTTGCTTCGCGGCCAACTCGAAGTCAACGTGCGTGAGTATACTACTGAGCGTATAAAGGCAGCATTAGAAGGTTGGTACAAGCTCAGAGCCAAAGACGTCTTCCACAAGCGTTTAGACGCCGTTTTAGAGCAAGCATTATGGGTTGATAAGCGCCCTCCTCTGCGGCTACTCACCATGCAAACCCAATGGGGAAGCTGCTCTCCTAACGGACGCATAACCTTAAACCCACTGCTGGTTAAAGCGCCACGCGAATGTATTGAATACGTCATACTGCACGAGCTTTGCCATATTGCCGAACATAACCACAGTGAACGGTTTTATAGGCTTATGGGACAGGTCATGCCGAACTGGGAGCGTGTTAAGGTTCGGCTGGACCAGATGGCTGGGCGGATTTTTAATGGGTAACCTGAACGTTATCGCTCTAGTGGCACACTAAATTTGCGCCAGCTAATTAGGTGGTTTAGCGGTGCTTTTATAAGGGGGAAGCACTTTCCCCCTTTCTTTCCTTTATTTTATTTAATCACAATTGGATTAATAGGTGAGCCTGAGCCTCGTTCCATTTTGAGCGGCGCTGCTGTAAACATAAAGGTATACTGCCCATCTTCAGCGCTGTCTTTTGCAAGGTCATCTAGCCAGTACAACTCACTAAGAACAACACCCAAATCCCGGATCAATGCTCCGTGAAGTGGTATCACGTAATCTTTTCCGTCAATAGTTTGCGGAACCAGTTCGACAGCAAGGTTATCCGCTGCAATCACTGGTATTTCCATATCATCAATCCAGTTGATTAGTTGTTTGCTATAACACAATCCGGGCTCTGTAGTTGCGCTCCATGGCGCGTCTGGTTCGTCCTGATAAAAGCGGCCAACGGAACCCGTTCTTATCAACAAAATGTCTCGTTTCTCGATTGTTACGTTTTGCGCTTCAGCTGTTTCTCGTAAATCATCAAGTGTAACGCAAGAGCTTGGTGCCAAACGGCTAGACTGACCGCCTTTGTGACTTCCAACATCCAATAAGACACCACGACCAACAATGCCGTGCTCAGCAAGTTTGCCTACATCAACATGATCGTGCCCATGTACTGTACTATCGGCTGAAACGCCACCATAGACTTTATCGCCATACCAAGCGTGACCTAATGCATCCATATGAGTCGTGCCTTGTAAATACATGAATACAGCATCGTCGGAGTACTTCACCCCACCGGCTAACTCATCAAGTTTATCCACAGAATACATACTTTCATCCTGTGTCATGAAATGCATGGCTGGCACTCTTCCAGGAAAGACAGGTCCGACTCCATGAGTAATCGGTAATTGCAGGGTGAATTTTTCACCTGTTTTTACAGCCTTAACGCCACGCAGTGCTTGTTCATCATCGAGGTAATTTAGTGCGCCAATTTGGTCATTCTCACCCCACTTCCCCCAGTTTTTCGGCATATCCTTCTGTAAATTTTCAATATCACTGCTTTGAGCAAAAGCCAGTGATGAAGAGCTTAGTCCCACAAGGGCGCTCAACACAGCGACAGATAAGATATTTTTGGATTTTTTCATTGTTATTTTCCTTTTGTTGCTCGTAGTTTTACTTGTTAGTAACAAAGCTTGATGTACTTTGTTTCGAGGTACTCCGTAATGCCTTGTCGACCTCCTTCTCGGCCTAAGCCAGAGCTTTTAACTCCGCCAAAAGGCATCGCAGGATCTGAGATAACGCCAGTGTTAACGCCTACCATACCCACCTCTAACTCCGCAGCGAGGTCGTGGATCCGTTTCAGACTCTCGCTGTAAAAGTAAGCCGCTAAACCTGTATCCTGTGCTCTAAGTGACGCAATGAGCGAATCTTCATCGCTATAGCGAACTAAAGGGGCGACTGGGCCGAAAACTTCTTCTTGAACACAGCGCATATCGGTTGTTGCTTCTGTGATCAATGTAGGAAGATACCAACGCTCCGACTCTGCCCAACGCTCGCCTCCATACACTATCTTGCCGCCTTTTTCTCTGGCATCTCTAACTAGTGCCTCCACCTTCTCCAGAGCCCGTTCATTAATGAGGGGACCTATATCGGTATGGGGATCACTGCCTAAGCCTAAGGAAAGTGCTTTTATTCGTTTTTCAAAAGCACTCGCAAAACGGTCATATAGCGAATCATGAACATAAAACGCATTCGCACAGACACAAGTTTGTCCGGCATTGCGAAACTTTGACTGCATCGCTCCTTCAACTGCTTTATCGATATCAGCATCGCTACAGACTATAAACGGGGCATTACCGCCCAATTCAAGCGAAAGGCGCTTAACGGTAGAGGCACAAGCTCGCATCAAGTGCCGCCCCACAGCTGTTGATCCAGTAAAGCTGAGCTTTTTAACCTGTTTGCTGGTGCACACTATGTCGCCTATAAGTTGTGCGTCACCAGTTACTACATTAATCAGACCCGGAGGAACGCCGGCCAAAAGCGCCAGCTCTGACAATGCAAGTGCTGTAAATGGAGTCTCAGGTGCAGGTTTTATTATCATTGAACATCCTACAGCCAGAGCTGGTGCGACCTTTCGAGTTAACATCGCTGCTGGAAAATTCCAGGGAGTTATCGCAGCACAGACACCGACCGGCTCTGTAATTGTTTTCAACGACTCACCCTCGGAACCATTGGGCATTGCGCTCCCGTTATCCTGCAACGCCGGTTGTGCGTACCACTTTACATAACTCGCCGCATAACGAACTTCTCCCAGGGCCTCAGCGAACGGCTTTCCTTGTTCTAGAGTAATGATTGACGCTAACCGCTCCTCATTCTCTTTTATCTTTTGGTACCAATTATTAAGTACTGCACAACGTTCGTTTATCGAAGTCTTACGCCAACTATTGAAAGCACGCTCAGCAGTGGTAATCGCATAGCGAACTTGCTCCTCAGAGAGCTTTGGAACAGTGCCTAGCAGCTCTCCACTAGCTGGATTAAAAACCTTCAACGTATTGCTCCCGCTACACGGGATCCAATTTACGCCAATTAAGGCCGCCTGCTTTAAATCTACCTGTTGCTCATTCATCATCTTGAGTTAGATTTCCCTTCATTTTTGCTCGTAATCGTTGTTGTTTTTTTACTAACGTTGACTGGTCTATACCCAATGCTTGAGCTGCAGCTCGTGTCGTACCATGAACCTGAAGAGCCTCAGTTATAAGCCTTAACTCAAGCTCATCCATCTGATGTTTCAACGAAAACCCCTGCTTTCCAACAAACTGCTCACCGATAAGATCTCTAGGTAAATGCGCGGTCGTAATTAATGCTTGTTCACTGGTCACCACTAATCGCTCTACTAAATTTATTAACTCTCGAATATTTCCCGGCCAATCATAACGAATAAGCCGCTCAATAACGCTCTGATGCCAGCGACAGTCAAATTCGTATTGTTGATTAAAATAGCGGAGGTAATGTTGCAGTAACGGCTCAATTTCCTCAGTGCGTTCGCGAAGCGCAGGTAGCTCGATAGGTACCACACATATCCGGTAAAGAAGATCGGCCCGAAAGCGGCTCTCGGCAACCAGCGCCTTTAAATCGTGATGCGAGGCTGAAATGAGTCTAAAATTCGTCTGCCTGAATTCGGTCCCTCCGACCGGCAAAAAACGCTTCTCGGCAATCACCTTCAATAGTTTTGCTTGCAACGACAGGGGTAAGTCGCCAATCTCATCCAGAAATAGAGTGCCGTTATTAGCCGCTTCAAGCAGCCCTGTTTTTCCTTTATTTGACGCACCAGTAAATGCGCCTGGTACATAACCGAATAGCTCTGCTTCCAACAGTGACTCGGGCATTGCGGCACAGTTAAGCTCAATAAAGGGTCCGCTACTGCATCGGCTATATTGATGAATAGTGCGTGCTAATAATGTTTTACCCGTCCCGGTCTCGCCTTGTAACAGTACTTTTGCCGCTGAGTTCGCTACGCGCTTCGCAAGCTCGTAACATGCTTGGGTACGCGGGCTTACAATAAATGGCTCAGCCGGCCAGTCATGCTGTGCCGGACCGTATTGCTCTCGCACATTCAACAACTGTTCTAGTTGCTCTTCGGCACGCTTGGCTTGCAATAACTCGGTTACGTCTCGCACCGTTGTAACTACATATTCAATGCGTCCTCGGGCATCAATCATCGGAGTGCCCGATACCAAAATTTTATGGTCATCGGTCAGAGCCTGTGTCAGTGTTACAGCGCGTCGCTCTTTCAATACTTCTAACGACACCGAACGTGAAATGTAGCCGGCTTTAACCACTTCTGACATGTGCATGCCCTGCAAAGTGCGCTTTGGAATTCCTGTTATTCGCTCATAGGCTTTATTTACTGTGATGGTTACTCCGTTCCCATCGGTAATGTAAACGCCATCACTCATGGCATCTAATACCCGTTGCAGGTTATCCCCGTGAAACATCAGCGTGTCTCCTTAGAAGGTGTCCGTAGACGCCAGCCATAAATCAAAAAACACAATAGAATCCCGGCAGCGAACGCCCAAGTTGCACCTTTTACTACCAAAATTGCGGCAATAACACCGGCAATTCCCAGATCGCGCTCGCTTTTGGCTTCCTGAATACCTATGCGTACACTGACGTAACCTTGGATCAATAGTGTCAGTGCCAGAGCAATCCCCAAGATCGGTTGCACTAGACTAACGACTGGCAGTAGTAGTAAACCGGTATTGGTGCCCCAGCGAAACGATCCTGCGCCACCGAAGATGGAGTCCATCGCCTTGCGGCCTTTTTTAAAACGTTCAACAATTACCACATGCATTGCCGCCCATAGAGGTCCGCACATTGCTACGTCTGGTCCAATAATGCTCATACCAAAATTGCGAGCTCCAAAAATTATGTGAGCGCGATCAGGGCTATAATCAATTTTTTCATCCTGGCGAGCCTCATCAGCTTCATCCAAAATTGCCTTGCTCTGCAGGACATCACCAAAAAGTACGATATAAGCCGCTAGCACCGTCGGAATTGCTGTAACAAACATCATTAATGGTGGCAGTCCAACACCGAAGAGCGTGTATTCTGTAAACATCGTGACAAAATCTGGTGATGTCAGTCCCCACTCAATATCTGGCCAGGGAGCCTCACCAAACAGCGGTGCGACCACGATGGCAAGTGCAATGATGGGGAAAATTCCCAACTTACCTATCAGCGCTAATAACCAATGTTTATTTTGAATGGCTGCAAAGTGACGTGAAAAAATTAGGTAGAATGCAATACCAACCGCAATGGATATTGTCATGGGGAAAGATTCAAAACGTCCCCCTTCTTCAAATACCACAGCAACAGCCGCTAAGCCGGCGCCCATAATGATGCCAGCCTTGATCGCGCTTGGAATATAATGAACAACTCGTCGGGCGATGCCCGAAGCACCCAATACCATGGCAAATGCGCCCAACATCATTTGAAAGGCGATTAGTGCATGTACACGACTCTCCCCCTCGGGAAAGGTTGAGACATACATCATTAACAAAGGTATTGCAGGAGTTATCCACCCTGGTACGACTGGATCACCAAGCAAATGGTGAAGCAAGTAAAATAGACCATTGATCAGGACGATCGCGAGTGCAGCTTCAAACGGCATACCCAGAAGCTCAGCCATTAATGAAATCGCGGCTAAATCTACCGCGCACATCAACAATCCCTGAAAGTAATCAGGCCACTCGAAGCGATAATGTAAAAATGGCAGCCTAATTTTAAATGGCCCTAATCCCCAAAATGGTGCTTCCGCGCCCGGTTTACGATGCTTCCATAACGACATGGCTCGTTTCCTCAGTAAACAGCAGTGTAAATAGCTGCAATATCATCCACGCTCAATTCCCGAGGATTATTGCGTAACAGTCGAGTTACTCCATGAGCAGACTCAGCCAACTCAGGAATAGCTTCTCTTGGAATATCAAACTCGCGTAGCGTTTTAGGAATATTAACCTGCTCACATAGCTGGGCCAGTCGCTCAACTACAAAGTCCCCAGCGTCTTCTTTTACCAAAGTGTTAGGAGCTCCCAACGCATAAGCAATATCAAGAAATAGAGCTCGACAATTAGCGTAATTCCAACGCATCACTTCCGTAAACATAACGGCATTACTGACACCATGTGACAAGTGAAAACGTCCTCCTAAGGGGTATGCCAGTGCGTGGACGGCTCCAACTCCAGCATTCCCAAAGGCTAAGCCAGCCATAAGGCTGGCTGTAGCCATTTGCTCGCGCGCATTCATATCTTTGGGATTTTCATAGGCTTGTAATAGCGATTTGTTGATCATCGTCATCGCGCGTAATGATAATGGGCGAGTGAGCTCAGTGGAAAAATTGGATAAATAACTTTCAACGGCATGCACTAAGGCATCAACGCCGCTCGCAGCGGTGACGGCCGGTGGACAGCTCACGGTCAATTCCGGTGCCACAATGGCAACGTCAGGTAACAACTGGTTACTGACAATACCCTTTTTTAACTGCGCGTTTACGTCTGACAAAATCGCAATATTGGTCACCTCAGAGCCTGTTCCTGCTGTGGTCGGCAAACAGATAAGGGGAGTTTTTCTGGTGCGAACCTGATCTTCACCAAAGAGCGCCTCCAATTTTCTATCATCACCGATATAAACAGCGACGGCTTTAGCCGTATCCATCGCGCTGCCCCCACCTATAGCTATAATGCCGTCGCATTTACTTGCCATAAAACGGTGACGGCAGTCTTCGACTACATGTGTTTCCGGCTCAGCCGAAATATCTGAGTACAGTGTTGTACTGTCTGTAAAGGCATGTTGGAAGCTTTCTAAAATTGGTTCAATAACGCCAGAGCCCATTACTCCTTTATCGGTAACAATTAAAGGGCGTTTCATCATGAGAGCCTCGGCCTCTGCCGCCAATTGTGCACTTGCACCATATCCCGTCAGTAACCGTCGAGCGGTTTTAAATACTTGCACGCGTGTCTCAGTCATTGCGTTCCCTTTTTTGTCGTTATTTTTTAACACTTTATTATCAATAACACAGCAAACCCTGTGCCAACTTAGATTAAAAATTTAAGCCATTGTTTTTATTGCACTTAATTAATCACCGTACCACGAGAAATAAATCTAGCTTACTTTTCTGATGACTTTAAGCCATCAAAAAAAGAGAAAATGATGAAATTATTCATCAAAATGATTTGGTTCGACTTTAAATATTTATATAAAAAACAGTGCCTTAAAAGTTTTCAGGCTTTGGCATAACCGTTGCAGAGCTTATCTTGCACATTCTTAATAACAAGAAAAAAACAGGGGAATACCACATGAAAAATAACGATAAGCTTAAACTGCGGGCTCTTACAACTACGACATTGGTCTCAACCATGTTGGCAAGTAGTGCGGTTATGGCTCAGTCAGTTTCTGCACCGGAATGGGATTTTTCCTTTAACGGATACATAAATGCTCACGCTGTGTATGCGAGCTGCGATGACTCAGGGGCTACAGTAGCCGGCAACGCTTTGCTGTGCACAGGGGAAGATGCAACTTCCGTATCAAACGGTTATAGCCCTTCCAGTTTTCAATTTTCAGCGACGACCCAGGCTCAGGGCTTCGATTTAAAAGCGTTTCTTGCAATCGAGCCGGGCTCAACTGATAACAGCGCATTTAACGGGAACGGAGATAACCGTGCATATCGTGCTTACTTTACTGTCGGTAATGACGATGTAGGAACACTCAAAGTTGGTCGTGGTTATGGTGTGTTCGGTATTGATGTGGTGATTGAGGACATGGCGCTGGGAGGTGTTGGTGCACCGGCATCAATCCGTAGTCCATTAAACACAACCTTAGGCGCTGCCGGCTATGGTTATATTTTTGCAGATAGGTTATCTCAAATCACTTACAGTCGGTCATTTGCTGACAACTGGCAAGCTGATATTGGTATTTTTCAACCTCTAGACTCAGTAAGCTTCGGAGGAAACGGCTATGTGGGTGATTCCGGCTCAGAGCGCCCAGGAGTTCATGGCCGCTTGCGCTACAATCATGATAACGGCTTTATTTCTACAACGTTTTACAATCAACATGTCACAACCGATATCGGAGATTATAGCGCTAGAGGTGTCGATTTAACCGGCGCACTTCAATTGGATAACACTCGTATCTCCCTCTCACTATTTGATGCTAAGGGACTCGGTTACTATGGGCTACTGATAGATGCTGCGGATGCTAACGGTACGCCGCGCGATAGCTCTGGTTGGTTTACCCAGGTAACGCAAACATTTGGAGCAACTAAGGTTGGTTTGAATTATGGTGTATCAGAAGTAGATTTAGCCGGAATTGACCAGCTTAGTCAGGTAGAAAAACAAAGTAAATTTAGTTTGGGTGTTTATCATACATTATGGCAAATGTTTACAGTGTCAGCAGAGCTGTCATCAATGGAAGCTGAGAGCCATAATAATGAGAGCATTGAAAACGAAGCTGTCAGTATTGGTTTCTCTTTATCTTTTTAAGCTCACCGAGGCGCTTATAACGCGCTGAACTTGAGATCTAGCTCAGTGTTCTATTGACAGCCTCCCCCACCTAATGTCGGTGGGGGATTCCCGACGCAGCGGTTGCACACTAAACCGCATTAACCCCGCCCCATCCTCGATAGGATTACTTTGCGGCGTTTTGGATGGCTGCTTAATTACGCTATTATTTGTTTTGTTCGGCTTGCTGGCTTATTCGGCTAAACTTAATTCTTCCGTCTTTTCTGATATCAATAGTTTTATGATGTGACGCTCGCAGGTTTTTTAAAACGCTGTCGCGGAGCTTGTAAGTTGTGGGCTTTATTGGGAGCGACTTAATATCAAAACCAGCCACTTTGTCACCATTCGGGAAATGTATCGTTTGGCCCCTCCATCCTAGATTGCCAGAAGCTATATAATCTCCAACTAACAATTTGATCGTTTGACCAGCATAATGTTCGAGAGGCTTACCGTTGAACTGAATATTGGTTGCTTGGGGTCGTCTATCTTGTTCGTAAGTCACTTCATAACGTAACGCATCCGAGAAGTGTAAAAAACCCTGATTAATAAAGCCGGTTAAATCGAGGCTTTCTTGCTCTGATGGCATAACTAGGCGTTGAGCGTTAGACTTTATAAGCTCTCTGAGTTGATTAGGCGTAAGCTCAATTAATTGAAGCGTGTCTGCATAGGGAATAACATTGTACCAATCAGAAAAAGTCGCCATTTCGCCCGGCTCAAAGCCGTTAACAATACTGGATGCATTGATTGCTGCCAAATCAGCGATTTCATTATCTGTATTAACCGTTTGCATAACAGCATCCGTTATAAAGTTTGCAACTGCAAGCTCTGCAGTATAACGGTCAACCAGTATCGCATTTTTTGTTAGTGCTGAGTCATCAGGGATGCGCCCTAACGGCTCATTTAATACATCGTCAAAATCAGTGATGATAGGAGCAATGGACGTTTTATAAAACTCCTCACTAAAGCTTATAAGCGACGCGCTATTTTGCTTTAGAGAGTGCAAAACGGTGTTGTTAGATATTACGACTTCTTTTGAGTCATGTCGCAAGTTCAGTTGAATATCCCCAATGTAATCGCCCCACTGTCCAGCCTGAAATACCGGAACTCCACTGTAAATGTGCTCTTTATTAATCCCTGACTTATGCAGTGTATCGTGCGAATGACCGCCGATGACAATAGCGGGAACCGACGCTTTTGCTAATAGCTCTGCGATGTCTTGATCGCCAACTTTTCCGCTTTGTTGATAGCCAATATGTGTCAGTGCGATAATGACATCAACCTTACCTTCAACAGCGGTCAGTATTTGGTTCATATTTTCCAGTTGCGGAGCAACTTTTAATTGCGGATCGTCAGCCAGGTTACTTTTCGTATCTTCTGATGATGTTTGTCCAACTACCGCGACTCGCCACCCATTAATTACTCCAAGTAGCACAGAAGCGTAATCGTCAGCATCTAAATTTTTAGAAGCAACAAGATTTGAACTCAATAGTGGAAAATTGGCATCAGCGTTAATGGCTTGCTTTAGGATTTGGGTGCCGCGATCAAATTCATGATTACCCAATACTGACGCATCAAGACCTGCCGATGAATAAGCGTGGTAGGCCAAGCTTTTTTTGAAAGATCCTGGACTGTAACCGAGTAATTCATCATATACGGCACCGGTATGATCATCTCCAGCGGATAAAAATAATACATGCTCTTTTTTTGAACTTGCCTCACGACGAGCCTTGCTGACATGGGCAGCTATGAGGCCAGTCACAAAGCGAACATCACCATCTTCTTTTTCTATTATGTGTTTGTTGTGTAAATCATTGATGTGGAAAATTCGTAGTTTTAAATGTTCTGATGGTTTTTTTGACGGCCAGTTATCGGGCCATCGTATTTCGAGATTTCCGGTTCTACCCGAAATAGGAGCAAGAGTGTAGGCTCGATCAAACGGGCTATTCTTGTGCAGTTCAAGTGGCGCTACCTGAATTACGTCCCTAGCGTGAGAGAACGCATCAGTGCTCACCAGTAGCAAACTCAAAAATACTGAATGTAAGATAAACAGGTGGCGCAACGTTTTCAAAGTGCACTCCTTTTCATTAAGGGGATTAAGTTTTGCTCTATTAAACCGCATTAATATGACAGTAAAAATACATTCCCTGTGACTTAAATATGTCATCAAAATGACGCGAAAGCATACGTTAAATGTCATATTAAGTTATTACTCTCTCGCACGCCTTTACAATTCATTCAATCGTAAAACAACCTGCTTCAGGGAGAGTAATTAATGTCAATGTTTCGACCAAACGCGTTAGCTTTTGCAGTAACGAGCGCCCTGTTACTTGGGACGTCCTTCACCATTAACGCCCAAGAACAAACAGATCAGCTTGAAACCATTATTGTGACAGCGCAAAAATCAGAGCAAAGCCTTCAAGAAGTGCCCGACGCAGTCTCTGTTGTCGAAGGAAGCGCACTGGATCAACTTAATGTTGCAAATATATTTGACTTGAGTGATCAAGTACCCGGGCTTGTGGTATCGAGCGTGCAAGGCTATCGCCCCTCTGTATCAATTAGAGGCGTCGGCAATGAAATACCTGATAACGCTGGAACCAAGCAAGCTGTGGCATATCATATTGATGGTGTATTTATGGCCAATGATTATGCACTTTGGGCTGACTTGGTTGATATTGATCGTGTTGAGGTCACTCGAGGCCCTGACGGAACCATTTATGGAAATAGTTCGACAGGCGGAGCCATTAACGTGCACACCAAAAAGCCTGACTTTATAAATGGTGATGGCTCAGTATCAGCAACAATGGGTCAGTACGACACGATGAACTTTCGTGGTGCTACCACATTGAAGTTAGACGACAATTTGGCAGTACGGTTCTCTGGATCTCACCGAGAGCATGACGGCTTCACAGAAAATAGAGCGCTTACTCATGATTATCGTTTAGACGATAAAAATGACACGACAGTTAGAGCACAATTACGTTGGCAACCCACTCAAGACTTCGATATTCAGCTTCAACATATGCAGTTCAGCTCAGATACAAACGGCCCTGCGCTGAAAGGTAATTTCGACCTAATTAGCAATGATCCTCGCGTGGTTTACCATGATACCCGTGAGTACTATAAACTAGACATGGATATGACCAGCTTGCATATGCATTATGCTATGGACTGGGCTCAGTTACGCGGTATATTCAGCCAGCAAAACTATGACATGCGCCGTCGTCTCGATATGGATAGAAGCAGTTTAACTGCCAATGATCCAGCACCATTTCCTCTGTCTGATGGTGAAGAGCCGACAAGCTTAGGACAAGTTCCTATACCGGAATTTATCGGTAATTTGCGACAGGAAGATGAGTCTTATACGGCTGAAATCAACTTGATATCACCTGATGCAACGGCTGATTTAACATGGTTAGTTGGTGCTTTTTACCTTGATACTGAGATTTTCTCAAATACACGTAACTTTTACGACGGCGGCAGAGATGGCAACCCAGTCAGTGAAGTTGTTGCAGGACCCAATGTGTTCGACAATAATGCAGATATTGATTTCATAAACTCGGACTTCCGTAACTTTCAATCGTATTCAGTTTTTGGCCAAGTCAGTTATGCGTTGACAGACGCACTGCGTATGACGACAGGCTTACGTTATACTAATAACGAGTTTTCTGATGAGCGTTGCAGTTTAAACTGTGTTCCCACTCGCTCTCCTATCACCAGCACACCATCTGATGAAACTGATAACGTGACAGGGAAATTTGCGCTGGACTATCAGTTCACAGAGCGAACTATGGGTTACGCATCCGTTGCAAGTGGCGTAAAACCAGCAGGCTCAAATAGCTCGACCGACACGCGCTTTTTCCCTGAAAAATTTGACCAGGAAGAAATCATCGCTTACGAACTTGGTCTCAAAAATGATTTATTTGATAACCGGTTACGTTTAAATACCGCCGCTTTCTATTATGACTACAGTGACTATTTATTTGAATCAAGTGGCATTGAACGCTTTAATTCAGGCGCATCAAATTTGCCTGAAGCAGAAGTCTATGGCTTAGAAGTTGAGGCTCAGGCGAACCTTGGTACAGGCTGGCGTTTAGATACCAACTTAACCTGGATGGAGTCAGAGGTTATTGAAGGACGCGATGCAATTGATAGAGCAGAAGCTGAAAATGCTTCAGTCGGATTGATCTTGAATGGAGCCCCAACCGAGGCAATTAACGCAGCCCGCGAGGCAACTGCTTTTAACTTAACGGGTAACGAATTAGCGAAAACGCCAGATTTAGTCGCTAATGTTCGCTTAAGCTATACACATCAGCTCAATAATGGGGCCACATTAAGAGCATCGTTGGGCTATACGCACCGAGGTGACTATTTCGCTCGTGTGTTTAATTCTCCTGAACGTGATGTCGTAGAAAGCTATGATATCGCTCATTTAAATGTGAATTACATTCCTTCACATGGTAATTGGGATTTAGAGCTGAACGTGCGTAACTTATTCGACGACGACTCTGTTGCCTCTGTTCATACCGATACATACGGTGTGGGAGTGACTAGTAAGCAGTATTTAGCACCGCGTGTTGTGACACTTCAGGCTCGTTATTTCTTTTAACGTTTACTTGTAGCAGATCAGAAGCCACTTTCATCGGTGGCTTCTATCTGAATCCAAACTGCTGAAATTAAACACATCTGTTTTTATGTCGTCGAATCGGACGACGAGCCGAGGCTAGCATTAAAACCGCCGCTTCCCTATTTATAAGAGGTCATAGAGAGGATTGCCACGTTGTTTATACTCGCACGCGACAATACATAGTCACATGTCGGCTGAACGATTATTCCGGCAGTTTTTTGAGTCAAGCCCTCTCGACTTTAATCTATTTTTAGTTTTTTTCTTGTTGCCTATAAAGATTGTTGCAACACCAATCAATAAAACAAAGGGTGCCGCACCGATAAATACAGCTTGCAGCGTTGTCAGTTCCATAGTTAATGTTCCGTGCACAAAGTTTTAAAGGTATATCGCGACCAATCCAAGTTCAATCCGAATAACCTCGCCTTTTTTCATGCGCTTCTCATACATTTGTGTCACTCATCACGATTTTCTTCCGTCAACTTCAATCGGTTTATACCCCATACACCGATAGTAAAAAATGCAATAAGCCCAAAGATCAACAGAAGCAAAAGACCAATCTGTCCGGTTGTCATTATGCCCCTCTGTAGTGGCAGACTAAACCCGAACACTCTTTTAAGTGGTAGTATTACCCTTAA